>CAMVDK010000042.1 GCA_947166165.1 uncultured Porphyromonadaceae bacterium | reverse complement strand
GAGAGCGGGGTGCGCTGGCTTGAGCGTCAGTTGCGCATGCGGCAGGCGGTGGGCAAGGCGGTGGTCATCGCAGGCCTGACTTTGAGTCTGGGGGCATTGCCCGCCTGCAACGGCTGCTCCTCGCAGGTGAATGAGCTGGAGGGCGAAGTGGTGGATTCAACATTGTTGAACATGGCTGCCACCGACAGCACCGAAGAACTCGTAGGTGAGGTGATGGTGGACACCGATGCCGTGGAGGCCGCCGTCCCCCAGACCGAGCCTCAAGAAATCAACGGCGTGACTCAGCCCGAGGACCCGGACGACAACCGCGACTGTCCATCCAGAAACCCCTGACCGGCACATCGCCTGTTCCCCCTAACGCAGCGGCAGCCGGCGCCACTTTGACGCCGACTGCCGCTGAATGCTTTGTTTGTGCAGCCATCACTGGCGGCCGCTGACGGCCACCTCGCGGCACGTGCGGCCAATGAGGCCTTGCAGCACCTTGCCCGGGCCAAGCTCCACGGCCTCGGTCATGCCGTCCTTCACCATGTTGGCCACGATGTGGCTCCAACGCACGGGAGCGGTGAGCTGCTTGACCAGGTTGACCTTGATTTCGGCAGGGTCGGTGTGCGGCAGTGCGTCCACATCCTGGTAGATGGGGCAACGGGGAGCCGAGAAGTCGGCCTCGTCGATAGCCTTTGCCAACTCGGCGCGAGCGGGCTCCATGAGCGGCGAGTGGAACGCGCCACCCACGTTCAGCGGCAGGGCGCGCTTGGCTCCAGCCTCTTTGAACTTGACGCAAGCCTCGGCGATGGCCTCGTTGCTGCCCGAAATCACCACCTGACCGGGGCTGTTGTAGTTGGCGGGGACGCACACGCCCTCGATCGAAGCGCAGAGCTCCTCGACTTTGGCGTCGTCCATGCCGATGATGGCGGCCATGGTCGACGGTGCGGCCTCGCAGGCCTTCTGCATGGCCAACGCGCGGGTCTCGACGAGCTTCAGACCCTGCTCGAAGGGCAGCACGCCGGCGGCCACGAGTGCCGAGAACTCGCCCAGCGAGTGGCCGGCCACCATGTCGGGCTTGAACTCCTCGCCCATGGTCAGCGCCAGAATCACCGAGTGCAGAAACACAGCGGGCTGCGTGACCTTGGTCTGGCGCAGGTCTTCGTCGGTGCCGTCGAACATCAGGTCGGTGATGCGGAATCCCAGCACCTCGTTGGCTTTCTCAAACAATTCCTTTGCCTTCGGGTTGCTCTCGTAGAGCTCTTTGCCCATGCCCACGAATTGAGCACCCTGTCCAGGAAATACGAATGCTTTCATTTGTCTTGTTGTCGTTTTGTATTAAATATGTATATGTCGTTTCGAGCCGCAAAGGTAAGCCGAATTCACGACATGATGAAATTGCTAGCGGTAAATTTTCTAAAAATCGCACGCGCACAAGGTCTCCCCGACCTGCGCGCCACGGTGGTTTCGCCTCATTTTTTCACTTACAGGCCGCCTGGGTGCTTGCAGTATTCAAAATTTTGACTACCTTTGCCGACGAAACACCCTCTAACACGATGCCGTTATGAAGAAAACATTGCTTTCGCTGCTGTGTGTGCTGGCCGCTACCAGTTCATGCAAGGCGCAGACCCAGGTGATCGACGTGGCCGATGTCGTGGGCCTGTTCGACTATAAATCAACGATTCCCGTTGGCGACAACGAGGAGAAAGAGGCCGACGATTTGATGGCACTCGCCGTGAAGTCGTTCACGGCGCGGGGGTTCACCCAAGGGCTCACGGGCGAAGGCTATGGCGGCCCCTGCGTGATTATCGACGGCTTCGACAAGGGCGACACAGTCACCACCGAGATGTCCGCTTTCGAGCCGGGCAGCGACAAAGACGCGGCCTGCGTGGTCGAAATGTCGGCCTGCAACGACGGCGACGACAGCGACTACATGCTCTACGTCTCCGTGCAGCTGTTCTCGCTGAAGTCTGCCATGCAGTTCATCGACCAATGGAAGAAACTGGGCTTTAATGAGACCGCACCCGGCGAGAACGACGACCGCATCACTTTCACCAACGGCAAACTTGCCGTCGACTATGTGCCAGCCGACGGCGAAGCCTTCGAGTGCCACTTTTTCACCATCCAGACCGCCGAACGACGCGCTGAGGCTGAGCTTCCTGCCGATGCCAACGAAAAAGACTACCAAGGCTGAATCAAACAATCTCGAGTTCCACCCTATAACACCCCGAAAAGACATGACCAACAATTCAATATTGCTTCTTTTTGGCAACCTCGGCACCACCGAGTTGCTCATCATCGTGTTTGTGGTGCTGCTGCTGTTTGGCGGCAAAAAGATTCCCGAGCTCATGAAGGGGCTGGGCAAAGGCGTGCGCTCGTTCAAGCAAGGCATGAACGACATCGAGGACGAAATCAACCGTCCCGCCGACAGCGGCAGCGCACCCGGCCAAAGCGACAACGGGAAGAACTAGCCCCCCGCATCCCGAGCCGCGATGGACGAACAGGACATGACGTTCTGGGACCACCTCGACGCCCTGCGCGCCGTGCTGGTGAAGATGGCCCTGGTGGTCGTCGCGCTGGCTGTGGGCCTGTTTGCCGCCATGCCGCGCATCTTCGACAGCGTCATCCTTGCTCCCTGCCACGGCGACTTCGCGCTCTACCGCCTCTTTGCCCGCATCACCGAGGCCGCCCCCGGCCTGCCGCAGTTCACCACCGACGGCTTCCATGTCGAGCTCATCAACATCCAGCTCGCCTCGCAGTTCTTCATCCACATGTCCACCTCGTTCTATCTGGCGCTGGTGCTCTCGTTCCCCCTGTTGATGTACCTGCTGTGGACCTTCGTGGCTCCTGCCCTCTATCCCAACGAGCGGCGCGGCGTGCGCACCGCCTTCGTGATGGGCAACGTGATGTTCTTCCTCGGCGTGGCGGTGGGCTATTTTGTGGTTTTCCCGGTCACACTGCGCTTTCTGGCCGATTACCACGTCAGCGCCCTGGTGCCCAATCAAATCTCGCTCGACAGCTACATGGACACGTTCATGATGCTCATCTTCGTGATGGGACTCATCTTCGAGTTGCCGCTGCTGTCGTGGCTGCTGGGCCGCCTGGGCGTGCTGCGGCGCGAGTTCTTCGGCCGCTACCGCCGCCACGCCGTGGTGGCCCTGCTCGTGCTGGCCGCCTTCATCACCCCCACGGGCGACCCGTTCACCCTCACCATCGTGTTCCTGCCCATTTATCTACTCTACGAATTGAGTGCCTTGCTCGTCAAGTCGGCTCCCGTCGGCAGCGATGAGTGACCACATATTGTTTAACCTAATTTAATTTGTTTTATTATGAAAAAGTTATTTTTAGTGATGCTCACCGTGGCCATGACCACCTGCTTCATGGCCTGCAAGACCGAAGGCAACAAGCCCGCCACCGAAGGCGAGAAGCCCGCCACCGAGCAGACCGCCCAAGAAGTGAAGACGGTCACCCTCGAAGAGATGACCGCCCTGGTCGAGAAAGCCAAGACCGAGGGCAAGGACTGGAGCGTGGACCAGTGGAAGGACGCTTGCCGCACCATGATAATGGGCATGAAACCCATGTTCGACGTCATGATCGACTTCCAGAACAAGACCGAGAGCCCCGAGGCCAAGAAGAAACTCGAAGAGAACCCCGCCGAGGCTGCCCAGATGATGGCCGACATGCTCAAGGCCCTTGAGCCCTTCAAGCCCATGGAGAAAGTGATGAATGAGTTCGAAGAAGCCCAGAACGCCAGCGCCAACGGCAAGCTGGTGGCTGCCGACACCACCTGGCTCAACAACATGGCCAAGGAACTCGGCGTCCCCCTCGACGCAATCAAGTGACGCACCGGGGCCGTTAACTAGCCCATAAGCCCCCCGCAAGCAAAGAGGCCGCCTGTACAATGACGCTGTACAGGCGGCCTCTTTGCTTGCGGGCAATAGCCGGCGTCACGCCGATGCCATGGCACGCCCCTTGCGCACCAGGATGTTGATGATCTGGTTCATGTCGTCGACATCCACCACCCCGTCGCCATTGATGTCGGCTGCGGGCCAGGCAGCCAGCGTGGCCTTGCGCACCATGATGTTGACCACGATGTTCAGGTCGTCGATGTCCACTTGCTGGTCGCCGTTCACATCGCCCTCCATGCGGCTGTTGACATAATAGCGCGCGAAACCTCGCAGGTGATGACGCTGATAGATGACAAACGAAATCGTGTCGGGCACGGCAGCGGTCGGCGCTCGGTAGGTGATGGTGAGCGTGGAGTCGGCTGTGGCTGTTCCATGCAATGCACCCAGATTGACGATAGCATAGTCGTCGGGCAGACGGGTGTCGACCTCCACGCTGGCGCCGTCGGCCACTTGCAGACGCAGCGGAGGCAGCACCCAGACGGAGTCGCCGCCCTCATCGCCGGTTCCTAAGCGCACGAGCAGGGGCTCGGTGAGCGTGAACGACAGCGCATAGGAGTTCAGGTTGCCATCGGCCAGCGCGCTCACGCCCGTGCCTTTCCAACCCAACTGCACATAGAAGTCGTTGGAATAGGTCCGGTAGAACACATGCTGGCGCCCGCGCACAAAATCGGTATACAGCTGATACACATCCACGTAGGGCGCATTGGGGTCGGTCTGCGCATATCGCCCTGCAAACGTGAACCGGCATCGGGTGGGCAGCAGCATGCGCCCAAAGTCGAGAATATGGTTGTGGGCCACGTTCACCACCATGCTGTCGCTGCAAGTCCATGCAAGCATGTCGATGCTCTTGAGTCCGTTACCGCGCAGGTCAAGGTAGTGCAGCGAGTCGAGCTCGGCCAGTGGCGCCACATCGCCGATGTCGTTAAAGGCCAGGTTCAGGCGTTGCACGGCGGGCAGGTGCACCACGTCGCGAACGTCGGTGATGCCGAGGCCCGAGAGGTCGATGGCAGTGATGGTGTCGGTTTGCGCCTGGGTCACCACGGCGGCGCTGTCGAGGCCCAGATGCATCTTCACACCCTGTTCAAAGCCCGGTGACACAAACGTCACCTGCTGGGCACTGACCACCGCCACGCGGAGCAGGGCCATGAGAATGTATAAGAGTATTCTACGTTTCATAGTCGGTCTCTGCTAATCGTTAATCGTCGAGGTGAATAATGTCGGACATATAGTACGCTTTGTCGGCTCCCGACTGGAAGGTGATCAGGTATTCAGGGCCAGCACCTCCCGTATACTTCACGCCGTTGCCTTGCACTTCTTTGCCCACTCTCAGCGGCACCCTCGACACGCGCCCGCTGCTCCAGTAGATGGTCATCCACATGTCCTCAATGGGCTTTTCATACAAATAGAACCCGGAATCCCTTCGCTTAAGGGGCAAGTTGCCTGTGATGCTCTTCCACTTGAGGTAGCAGTCGCCACGGGAGTTGACCTCGGGGTCGAAAGTGACGGTAGCAACAGCCTTGGTCGCTTCGGGTGATGAGTTTGTCGCTGTCACCTCGGCCGAAAGGATTCTATCCTTCACTTCGCTCCCATCGAATGCCGTCTTGAACCATCCGCTCCGCTTCACTCTGATTTTATAACGGATGCCGTCGTCCTCAAACATCTCATAACCCAGGTGCGAGTAATACCGTTCACCCAGCAGGTAGATGTTTTGGATGGTCTTCTCGGTCATGTCGAGATAAATCTTGAGCACCGCTTTGGCAAACGGGTCGCCTCCCACAGCCAACTCGAGCACTTTGCGAGCCACATAGCCGGCGCGCTCGAGGTCGGTCATCGACTGCCAGCTGTTGTAGTCCTCTATCGCATTGAGGCACGATTTCACCCCTTTCAGGCCGGTGAGCAGATTGTCCTGAATGCGCATGTAGTCGGCGATGCTCTCGCGCAACCCTTGAGCAACCCCTTGCAGGTATGGACTATAGTCGTAGGCCTTCTGCATGAAATAGCTGCGGGCATACTTCCGCATCAAGTCTTGCATCGAGGTGGCATTGGTGATATAGTTCACCGCGTCGGTATGCAGGCCGTCGGTTTTGAAGTAGTTCCCCTCGTCCAGCTCGCCGAGCATGTCGTCGAACTCTTTCATGCCATTCATCATCGACATGACCAGGTCGACGGCATATTCAATCTGCTCTTCGGTGGATTGCTGCTGGCTCTCGTCCACCTTGTTCATTTCCACCAGTTGCATGAACGGGTTCTGCTTGATGTTGTACTCGGTGTTCACGCCCACGAGCTTCTCAGCACCCGAATTTTCGACACTATAGACGAAGAAATAGTACTCCTCGTTCTGGTCGCCCCGGCTGAGCTCCTGCTTGATATACACCTCCTGAGGTGCGCTGCTGGCAAAGTTGAGCTCGTCAGAGTAGCTGTTCACGTAGATGTTCTGCTGGGTGAACGGAGCCACATCGGCCACCGTGCCGGCACCGTAGCTGCCGGGAGCGAGACCGTTGCCCGCCAGCGACTGCTCGAAGTCGGCCTTACGCACAGCCACGAGCCGCAGCTTGCCACGCCACTGCCGGCAGCTGATGTTGCGCACCTTGACCTTGAAATACCGGCCCGGTGTGAACTCCATGTTGGAGGCGAACTCAAGGTCGCTGTCGTGGCTGTAGCGCATCATGTCCACATCGAGGTGGCCTGTGATAACCACATCGTTGCGGCCCTCCTTCACGGTGATGGTTTTCTTGTCGAAGGTAAAGGCTTCGTCGTTGAGATCGGTGGCGGTGATGGTGAGTTTCGTGCCCACGGGGATGCGGTCGCGCAAGAAGGTGCCATAGGCATCGGCCGGCACCGAGACGTTGTCCTCCACAAACTTGGCCACCCACGAGTGGCTGGGCGTGGGGCTGTCTTGCGCACGGATGACACCGTTGACGTAGCCATACTTCTGCTGGTCGGCACCCGTGACGGTGACAGTCACCTTGTTGGAGGTGACGTACTTCTGATTGCCTTCGGCGTCGGTATAGAAGCACCGCGCCTGATAGGCATACTGCCCGTCTTCCGGGTTGTCGTAGGTGGTGATGGCATTGGGATAATGGCCCGTGTTGCCGCTGCGCACCATCGAGCTGGCGCCACTGGCGTCGATGCGGACAAGCTTCCATTTCACATCGTTGGGCACCGAGTTGAAACTCAGTTTCACCAGCCCCTTTTTCAGCTGTGCCTTGAGTTTGACTTCGGGCGTTTCGGATTTGACCACAGTGAAAGTCGTGTCGATCGACACGCTGGCATAGGCCGAGTTCCACGCCCGGATGGTGAGCCGATGCTTGCCCGGCGACAGGTCGCGCATGTCGAGCGTACGGCTCAAGGGCACCTCTTTGGCCGGCTTGGCCACGTTGACCACCGTGACCGGCTGGTCGTCGACCGTCATGGCGAACTTCACCACCTGTGCGTCGACCATCTCGCGCTCATAGAGCGACTTCACCATCACAGGGGCCACACACACGGCAGTACCATAGGTTCCATCGGCATTCACAGCACGGTAATACATGCGATGCATGCCGGACGACACACCGCCAAGATTCAGCGAGTCGGTAAGCAGCATGATGCCATCCGACGACGCCTCGTGCAGCGGCACACGCGCCACTGTGTTGAGGTCGCCGTCGAACCAGTATTCCAACATCGTCACATCGCCAGTGGGCAAATTCTTGAAGAATGGCGAACGTGTGACCGGTGAGAACAAGCCATCGCTCTGTCGCACACGCACATTGAGCCAGTGCAATCCTTCGAGCAACTGGCTGGCATCCACATCAAGGTTGACCGCACCAGTGGTTCCACTCACCGAGGTCGACTGCCGAGCGTTCACATCGTCGTCGAACCAGTATTCCAACATCATCGCATCGCCACTTGGGATATTTTTAAAAAATGGTGACCTAGTAATCGACGAATACATGCCATCGCTACAGCGTACACGCACGTTGAGCCAATGCGGCCCTACCGACAACTCACTGGCATCCACATCTATGTTGATGACATCGGTGGAGCCACTCAAAGAGGCTGACTGCCGAGAGTTTACGTCGCCATCAAACCAATATTCATAGCTCGTGAGTTGCTGTGCCGAGGCTATGGCAGTGAACCATATCGCACAGCAAGCAGACAGCAACCAACGAGGATGGTAAGCGAGTGGTTTCATGGCATTCTAGTTTGTCGGGCCTGCATTGACACGGATTTGCACTTTCAGTCGGCCTGCGGCATCGGTCTGGTCGGCAATGCGCTTCGCCACAATATAAGGCACTGGCGGTAAGGCGCCATCGCTGAATCCAGTACCAGAATAGATGCCCACTTGATGCTCGTATTGCTGGTATTCGTCCTTGAAGTGGAAACTGGATTTAGGCGAAACCGACCATCCATTAACATTCACAAGAACCTCATCAATGCCTTTGTCAATGATGATGGGATTATCTCCCCAAGCATTGCCATGGTATCCTGCTTCCAAGTAATTATTATTTGATTGGCATCCAGTCCCGCTGAGAAGACAATCGGCACCTGCCACACTTTGACAAAAGATATTTGATGAAATAATCGTATAGTTTACATTTGAAAGGGTATAACGTGGATTTCCAGGACCATATCCATAGTTGTAATAATTACCTCCGCATACCACATTGTTTTTAATATTTCCAGAACCTACGTTGCTTATATTACCGATTACATTGTTGGTTATACTCACTTCCGACATCTCAAACGAAGAACCGCCCCTCACATAATTCTGATTCAGCATTGTTCCCGTAATCCCGGAGTTCTTCACTTGTACAGAATTGATGTTGCAAAGTCGAACGATAACGTTGTTGACCACTCCATCCTCACCAATGTTGACATTTCCAGTAAGGTAACACCCCATGATGGAACTGCCGCTGCTACCATTGTTGAACCATAAGTTGCCGCCAATGATGGTGCTTCCATCCTCATTGTCGCTGTCGGTCTTGTGCCCGATGCCTACGATGGTGACGCGCTTGGTGATTTTCACCGAGTCGCCAATCGAGAAGCCTCCACCGGGGAGATAAATCACGCTGCCGTTCGAGGCATGCTCGATGGCATCTTTCAAGGTCTGGTGCACCGTGGTGGTGCCACCGCTCACCACAGCAATCTGCTGCGCCACGCCAGCCAGCGCCATCGCAACCAACGCAACCAGCAAAATCATACGATTTCTCATATTGATTCAGTTTTTTAGCTTGCAACCCAGTCTCGAAGTTGCGCATATAACAAAGAAGCGGGAGACTGACCATACATTTTCATGGCTGAATGAGCACATCCCAATGCATTCCACCAACAAGAAAAGGCATAACGCTTCAAATTTTACTATTTCACAGCAAAAGCACACCTTTGCCGCCCTCAAAGGTACAACATTTTCGGCAAACCATCGCCATATTCGAAGCGTTTTTTCGCAAAGCCCGCGCCCGGCTGTCTGCACTCCGAACCGGATTGAAGGCGATGCCGCTATCGATTGTTGGGCGACCCATGGTCGAAGTTGGGAATAAGGTGGGAGGGTGCTGGCAAAATTCAATAAAAAGAGCCGAAACCACTATAAACCGTAGTTTCGGCTCAGTCAGTGACTTTTCAAGTCACTCGATGTGTTGCATTACTTGCCGAGCACGATGTTGATGAGCAGGTTCACGTCTTCAACATCGATGCTGCCATCGCCGTTGAGGTCGGCGTTGCCGGTGAAGTTGGACTCACCGCGCACAGCGGAGTTGATGCACAGGTTCACGTCGAGCACGTCGACAATACCGTCGCCATTCAGGTCGCCCGGAGTGGAGGCCTGCTTCTTGGTGAAGCGGGTGAACTGGCCTCCCACAACCAGGTAGAGGTCGAGGTCGGCGCCGTGTACGGTGGCACCGGTGTTCACGTTCTGTCCTTCGGCGTTCTGAGCCTCGGCCAGGGTGGCGCCCAGGGTGGTCACCTCGGTGGCGGTGTTGAGGCCGTCGGTCACGTCGAGCACCTTCAAGCCGGTCACGCTGGTTCCGTCCATGGTGGGCACCACCATCATGGCGCGGCCCAGGTAGCGGAAGAACGACACGCCCACCGCGCTGGCGTCGGCCAGGTCGGTGCTGATGTCGCCAATGTCGGTGCTGTTGGCGCTGTTGGCGGCCAGGGTGATTTCGTGCGGGGTGATCAGCGAGCCGTCCCACACAAAGTTGTTGCCGTTCACAATCAGGCCGTTGCCGTCGAGATGGGTGTCGTCGGTGGCCGAGAGCGTGATGCGGTAGTCGGTGCCGGCCAGGTTGGTGCTGAACGGGTGAGCGGCGCTGTTGCTGCGCTCGGTGTAGTAGGTGTCGGTCACGCCGCCGTCGTAGAATTTCATCACCAGCATGCGCACGTTGCCGTTGGAGTTGTGCTGTGCGGTGGTGACCACGGTGCAGTTGTTCGACGAGCCGGCGATGGCCAGCGACTGGCCCATGTCGCCACGGTAGAGGCTGGCCGAGTTGTCGGTCGACATCCATTCGATGGGAGCGTCGGCAAGTGTGTTCCACTTGTAGAAGTAGAGCATGCCGCGCTTGTAGCCCTCGTCCACAAAGCGGTCCTGGCTCTGGTTGCGCACGGCGTTCACACCCACGAGCTGTCCGTCGGCGGTGAAGGCGATGTCGCTCAGCGGCGAGTAGAAGCCGGCGTTGTCGGTTTCGACGTGCAGACCGGTGGTGTTCAGCTCGCCCTCCACCTGCTGGGTGAGGTTGTTCACGATGTAGACGTGGGGGGTCATGCCGTCGTTGGTGAGCACGAAGGTGCTGTCGCCGCGCACCAAGGCGCGCTTCACCGTGCCTTGCAGCTGCAGAGCGGCAGCCTGCTGGGCGGTGAACTCAAAGGCCTCGGGCATCTCCAGTCCGTCGGGCTGCTCGGGGTCGGGATAGTTGGCGAAGAACGTCTCGGGAGGCAGATAGCCGCCTTTCTCCAGATAAATCTTGGCGTAGGCGGTCTCGTTGGCTCTCACCTCGATGGGGGTCTTGTAGGTGTCGAACAGGTCCTCGTAGCCTGCGCAGCTGGCGTCGAGCGTGTAGGTGCCCGGCTCCAGGTTCTCGAACACGAAGATGCCGTTGTAGTTGTTGTCGACCTGATAGGTGGCCACCACTTCGCCGTTCTTGAGCAGACGCACCTCGGCGCCGTTGAGCGGCATCCACTGGTCGTCGGTGCCGGCCGAGTAGGTGTAAAGCGGATGCATGATGCGGGTGTGGCGGTCCTTGATGGTGCCCATGATGTAGCCCGTGGTCTCCGGGTTGAGGTTGAAGTAGTCACACAGTCCGCGGGCGGTGCGCGTGCCCTCCTGGTAGCAGTAGTCGGGGTTCAGCGCGCGGTGGCGGGCAGGCTGGTAGGTGTGGAAGTAGCCTTCCATAAGGAAGCCCGGAGTGCCGTGGCGCAGCACACCCAGGTAGCCCGTGAACGTGCCCTTGACGGTCGTGGTCTGGTAGGTGGAGCCGTAGAAGTTCCAGTCGCCGCGGATGTTCTTGTTGGTGCGGCTGTAGTAGTTCTGCGGGTCAAGTTCGTCCATGTAGTGAGGCCCCCAGGTGGCGTCACACATCTCGTAGCTGCCCTCGTTGTGCTCGTAGCCGCTGGCGTTGTAGTCCTGGCCGCGGTAGAGGAACAGCGGGTAGTTGGTGTTGGTGCCGTCGGTGGCGGCGTTGGAGTGGATCGACACGAAGATGTCCATGTTGTTGGCGTCCACCTCGCGGGCAATCTCGCTCAACGGACGGTTGTAGATCTCCTCGTCGTCGGCTCCGCTCACGTAGGGGTACGGGCCGTTCTTCACGCGGGAGTACATGATGTTGTTCGGGTCCACGCCCATGCGCTCGAGCACCTCGCCCATGCGCAGGATTTTCCACAGGTTGGTGTTGCTCTCATAGAAGCCGCACGTGTCGGGACGGCCGGTGGAGGGGAGCATGGGGTAGGGGATGGTGGCCATCGGGCGGTCGTTGGGACCCCAGCTGCCGTGGCCGGGATTCAGATACACGCGCACCTGGTCGGGCGTCTTCTGCGCCGTGGCGGCGCCGGCTGCCATGATTGCAGCCGCTGCAAGCAGTAATATCTTCTTCATAGCTGTAATCATTTGTTCAGGTTGATAATGTAAGCCTCACCGGCGGGAGTCGAGAAGGCAATCTTGTCGCCGGCGGCAGTGGGGTAGGGATACATGGCCACCACGTTCGAGCCGGTCAGGTCTTGCTTGTTGCCCTCGAGGTCGCACACCAGGATTTTGCTGGCGTAGATGAACTCGCCGTCGTCCTCGTCATACATGCCCACAATCAGGTCGTTGCCCAGCCATTGCGGAGCGCGCACGATGCCGAGCCGCTTGGCGTTCTGGCCGTTGATGTCGCACACCCAGGCGCCGTTGCCGGCGATGAAGTACACCACCTTCGAGCCGTCGGGCGAAATCGACGACCACAGGTAGCTGCAGTCGGTGCCGTTGGGCGAGAACACGCGGGTCTCGCCGTTCTCGGTGATCATGAGTTGGCGGTTCTGAATCGAGAGCACGGGGCGCTGCATGGTGGCGGCACCGCCGTTCAGGGCGCGCGCCTTCATGCGTCCGCCGTCCACGGCGCAGGCTGTCGCGTTCTGGATGGCGGCTCCCTGCAGGTCGCGCGTGGGCTCGACGAGCGTCTGCTGCTCGCCGGTGCGCAGGTTCTTGCTTTGCAGAGCCACCATCTTCAGGTGGTTCGGCGTGTAGCTGTTCTCGCGATACACGATGTTCTGCCCGTCGGGCGAAATCATGGCGTCGAAGCCGGCGCCGGGGGCGTCGGTGACCGTGGTCACGGTCTGCGTGGCGAGGTCGAACTTGGTCAGGCCGCGGTTGCTCGAAGTGGTGAGCAGCAGGAAGTCGCCCGCCGGGCTGATGCCCGCCACCACGTTGTCGCGGTTCTCGGGCACGTTCACCTTCTGGATTGAGGCCACGTTCACAAGCTGTGCCATGCCACTAAAAGTAACGCCTACAGCCAGAGCTAATAGTACATTTCTCATAGAGTTGGGGTGTTAAGTTAAACAATATGTTGATTTTGAGTATTTATTTCTCGTCTTGTCGACTCGTTGGCTGGCATTCAATCTCCAGCCCATGGAGCCGTGAATGCAGCAGTCGGAATCGGCATACTGGGCAAGGATGGCATTTCCATACCGCCAGTCCGATATCAAGTTGTAAAATTACATGAGTTTTCTCGATATTGCAGAAAATCGCATGTTAAATTATGTGAACCGTCATCGCGTCACATGGCCAGGCGGAGGCCCCGGTCACGGTTTTTGGAGGTTTTGTTTCCTGAAAGCCGGTCGCCATCAGCGCCGCGCTTTCACAATGCGCTCTCGATGGCTATGCGCGCCTCCTTGCTCACGCGCGCGTAATCGTCGCGACCCTGGTTCACCTCGATGGGGGCATGGAGCGTGAGCGTGATGGTGCCGGGAGTCACGTTGAACGTGCTGCGCGGCATGACGCGGTAGCTGCCGTCGATGGTGATGGGCACCACGGGCAGGCCGAACTCCAGGGCAAGTTTGAACGCCCCGGCTTTGAACGGCCCCATCTGTCCGGTGTCGGAGCGTCGCCCCTCGGGGAACACCACCAGCGACATGCCGTCGCTCAGCTTGTGCTGGGTGTCCTCGATGGTGCGCTTGAGGCCAGCGGCGCTCTTGGTGTCGACCATGATGTGGCCGGCGGCGCGGCAGGCCGTGCCCACCAGAGGAATGTTGCTGATGCCCTTGCGCATCATCCATTTGAAAGGATGGCCGAGATAGCCGTAGATGGAGAAGATGTCGTAGGCCCCTTGATGGTTGGCCACGAACACATAGCTTGTGGCGCGGTCGATGTTCTCACGGCCGCGGACCCTCACCCGCACGAAATGCATCAGGCACCACAGCCGCGACCACCATTTGGCGGGATAGTAGCCCCAATAGTTGCTGCTGAACAGACATCCCACCATGGTCACCAGGGCGGTGATGATGGTGGCTACCAGCATCACCGGGGCTGCAATCAACCACTGGTAGGTCAGGAATAGGCAGCGAGTTATAAGTCTCATTTTTCTTCGGTTGTTGCGTTTGAGATAACAAAATTACACAAAAAACGCCAAATGCCCAAACAGCACTGGCGCTTTTTGTGAAGTTTAACGCTTGATGGAAAAGTGGCGGAAAAGTGGCGGGTGCCTTGGGCTTGTGCGGAGCGCTAGCGGCCGAGAAGCACCTTCTTGCCGTTGTGGATGTAGATGCCGGGCTGTTGCGGCTCGTCGATTCGCTGTCCTTGCATCGTGTGCCACTGGTCGGTGGTGGCGGTGCCGGTGGCGTGCAGGTCCTCGACTGCGTCATGATAGTCCCACACCTCGGAAAGAAAATCATATTTTTTCTTGGCATAATGCTTAAAGGTGGATGCCTTTCGCGACACGTCCCACACGCCAAGCGTGCCTCCCCAGCGGTAGACGTCCTTCTCGGCGGCCTTGGCCACTGTGGCGCACAGACGGTCGATGAATGCAGCTATTTCGTTTTGGTCGCAGGTGTTGTCGGAAATCACTTCCTGGCTCCAGATTCGCTGCACCACGCGCTGGAAGTGCGGAAACTTGGCGATTTCGCCTATCCAATGCATGTGGGAGTAGCCGGGCGTTTGGTTGTAGATGAAGTCGCGCATGCCGATGGCGTAGTGCGCAAAGCAGCTGCCGGCGTCCCAGCAGGGGCCGAAGATGAATTTGGTGCCTTCGCCACGGTCTTTGTAAAAGAAGCAACTGCCGCTGAAACTCTCGCAGTTGTCCATCAGTTCGTTCACGATGTAGAACCGCGCCAGTGCTTCGATGTCGATGTAGCGCTCCCACTCGGTGCTCGTCTTGTCGGGAACATAGATGAGCGAGTCGACGGTGGTGAGCAGGGTGAGTATATAGTCGTGCTGAATAGGTGATAGCGTGTCGGGCTCGTGCCAGGTGAAGCGCAGCTTGCTGCCGTCGGTGCGGTCGTTGAACACAATCTGCTGCTCGTCGCTCGTGTTGTCGATTTCCATGAGCCATCCGCCGGTCACGTTGAAGGGGTTCTCTTCGCGGTCGTTTTGCTCCACAATGTTGATGCGGTCGGCGTCGATACCGATTTTCTCGGTGATGAAGTAGAGCCCCTTGTAGTCGCCATTGAGCACAAACTCCACAGGCCGCATCTCCGGTGTCCAGGGCATCTTGAGCCGGCGGCTGTACTCAAAGGCCAGGGCGTCGGCGATAAAGATGCCCGACACTTCGGCCATCAGGCACCAGTGCTTGTTCTTGTTCATGCCCAGCAGCGACGCTTTTTTGCCGAGTTTGATGCGGTAAGGCTTTTTGGCGGCGTTCCAGGTGGTGTTGCCGCGCCCCTTGATGCTCAGTGGCAGAGGGGCTTCGGCGCTGCCAATCGACTCATACTCGTCGAAGCCCTTGGCGTCGAGCCAGTATGTGGCGTCGATGTAGTCGACTCTCGATGTGATGGGCGTGGCATCGGCGGTGTTGATATATAGCACCGGCAGCGACCCCGACAGCCATTCCGAAGGCCGATGCACTTCGTCGGCAAGCATATCGACAGGCATCATGGACATGACTGTTGTCAGCACCAGGCAAATGAGCCGAATGGGAGACAATCGGCTGGAGATGTCGGTGATGGGAGATATGACATTCATTAAGCTTGTTTTACTTTTGGAGAGTTCTGCTGGTCGGCTTTTCGGACCGCACAGAGGCTAGAACCCTGCGTGAATCTCTGATGAGGCTACATTTTTAGTTTGCAAAATTAGATAATATTCTCGAATTATCAGACAACCGGGATGAAGAAATCTATTTTTGGTCCGAGACCCAAGTCTGCGGCAACCATCCTTTTCAGGTGGGTTCTATAAGGTGGGTTCTATAAATTGCTTGAGCCGAATTGGGCTTGATTGCTGAG
>CAMVDK010000041.1 GCA_947166165.1 uncultured Porphyromonadaceae bacterium | reverse complement strand
GGGGCGCGGTGCCGTGCTGGCGTTGGATGGAACTCGCGGGCGGCTCAGATGCTGCGTTCCACGGGCAGCACCCAGGCGCGCAGGCCCAGTTTGGGCGTCTCCACGTCCATCTGGTGCAGCGCGTCGAGCACGCTGTCGACGTGGTCGTCGTTCACCATGGTCATCATCGCCGAGGCCAGCGAGGGCCACGCGTGGGTGCCATAGTGCGGGTCGCCGGTCTGGGTGCCGCGCCCCTGCACCTCCTGCCAGGCGGTGAACCCGCGGCAGCCCAGGCGGGGGAGCAGTTCCACGATGCGCTCGTAGTAGGCTTGGTCGAATGCAATGAATATCGCTTTCATATCGATGCTAAGTCAAAAAATAGGGGTTAAGTGGATGATTGAAGGTCAGGCCTGCTGCGCATGGCGGCGGTCGTAGTACTCGTGCAATTTCTTGCGCTTGCGGCGGATGCCGTTGAAGGCGAAGATGGTGTACATGGTGGGCACAAACAGCAGTGTGAGGATGGTGGAGAACGTCAGACCACCAATCACGGCCGTACCCATCGGGCGCCACATCTCCGAGCCCTCGCCGCGTCCCAATGCCATGGGTACCATGCCCAGGATGGTGGTGAGCGAGGTCATCAGCACCGGGCGCATGCGCGAGTGGCCGGCGTCGAGCACCGCGCGGCGGATGCTCATGCCGCGCTCGCGGTTGAGCGTGATGTAGTCGATGAGCACAATACCGTTTTTCACCACAATACCAATGAGCATGATGGCACCGATCATCGACATGATGTTCAGGTTGGTGCCGGTCGCCAGCAGGATGAGCACGATGCCCGAGAAGGCGAACATGATCGAGGTCATGATGATGCCGGGATAGGTGAACGACTCAAACTGCGAAGCCATCACGATGTAGACAAGGATGATGATCAGCACGGCGAGCATGCTCAGGTCGCGGAACGAGTCCTGCTGGTCCTCGTAGGAACCACTCAGCTCGATGGTCACGCCGTTGGGCTTGTCCATCTTGTCGATGAGCGGCTGGGCGTCGGCAATCACCTCGCTCATGGGGCGGTCTTGCACCACGGTGCTCACGGTGATGATGCGCTCGCGGTCTTTGCGTTCGATAGTGGGCGGGTTGAAGCGTTCCACCACGGTGCCCACCTCCTTGAGGCGGATGCCCTGCCCGCGGGCGTTGTAGAGCAGGATGTTCTCGATGTCGGCAATCGACTGGCGGTGCTGCTTGTCGTACATCACCATGATGTCGTACTCATCGCCGTCCTCGCGGAAGTAGCTCGCCGTGGTTCCGTTGATGCGGTTGCGCAGGGCGGTGGCGGCCGTGCTCAGGTTCAGGCCGTAGATGGCCAGCTTCTCGCGGTCGAAGTCGACCTGGTATTCAGGCTGGTAGTCCGAACGGCTGATGTTGATGTCGGCAGCGCCTTTCACACCGCTCAGCAGCCGTTTGAGGCGCTGCGCCACGGTGTCGGTCTTCTCGAAGTCGTAGCCATAGATCTCGTAGTTGAGCGTGCTCTGTCCGCTCATGCCACCGCCACGGTTGCCGCCCACGTTCACGAGGGCTTTCTTGAACTCGGGGTAGTGCTTCAGGTCCTCGCGCATGAGGCCGGCAATCTCCACGATGCCGCGCTTGCGCTCGGTGGGGTTGACCAGGCGGATGTTCATCGACACGATGTGCGAACCGTTGTTCTGCATCGAGGCGAAGGTGTTGTCGCTGCTGGCCTGGCCCACGGTGTAGTTGAACACCTTGATTTCGGGATATTTCTCGGTCCACTCCTTGTAGAGTCGGGCGGTGACCTCTTTGGCAATCTCCACGCGGGTGCCGATGGGCAGCTCCAGGCTCACGCCCAGGCGGCTGTTGTCGCTCACGGGGAAGAACTCGGTGCCGATGAACCGCATCAGGAACATCGAGGCCACAAAGATGCCCAGCGCCATGGTGGTGGTGATCCAGCGGTGCGTGACGCACACGCGCAGGATGCGGGTGAAGCCGTCGTCGAGTTTGTCGAGGAAGCGCTCCACCGGGCCGTAGATTTTCTTGAACAGCGGGCTGTCCTTGCGCTCCTGCTTGAGCATGCGGCTGCACAGCATGGGCGTGAGCGACAGAGCCGCCGTGGTGGAGATGATCATCATGATGGTCACCATCCAGCCCAGCTGGCGGAACAGCACGCCCGTCATGCCGGTGACCAGCGTCAGCGGGAAGAACACGGCAATCAGCGTCAGCGTCGAGGCAATCACCGAGATGGCCACCTCGTTGGTGCCGTGCACGGCGGCCTGCTTGGGCGCCGAGCCACGCTCAATGTGAGTGGTGATGTTCTCCAGCACCACGATGGCGTCGTCGACCACCATACCAATCGAAATCGACAACGACGACAGCGACACGATGTTGAGCGAGTTGCCCGTGGCGTAGAGGTAGATGAACGACGCGATGAGCGAGATGGGGATGGTGAGCACAATGATCACCGTGGCGCGCCAGCGGCCCAGGAAGAAGAACACCACCAGCACCACGAAGAGCAGCGCGTAGAGCACCGTCTCGACCAGCGAGGCGATGGTGTTGCGGATGTTGTCGCTCGTGTCGACGATGTAGTCCAGCTTCACGTCGCTGGGCAGGTTCTTCTGGATGCTGGGCAGAATCTTGGCCACCTGGTTGGAGATTTCCACACTGTTGGCTCCGCTCTGCTTCTGGATGATGATCATGGCGCCCTGCACGCCGTTGTTATAGGCTTCCTGGGCGCGCTCCTCGAGCGAGTCGTCGATGGTGGCCACGTCGCTCAGGTGCACCACGCCGCCGTTGCTGTAGCCCACCACCAGGCCGGCCATGTCCTTGGGGTCCTTGAACTCGCCCTGCACGCGCAGCGAGTAGGTGTCGCTGCCGATGTCGAACGGGCGGCCGGGTATGTTGCGGTTCTCGGCGCCGATGAGCGAGGCCACCGTCTCCACACTCAGGTTGTAGGCCTCCATGCGGATGGGGTCGAGGTAGACGTGGATTTCGCGCTTCGGGGCGCCGGCAATCGACACCGAGCCCACACCGTCGACGCGGGCCAGCGGGTTGGCCACGTTCTCGTCAAGAATCTTGTACAGGCCCGGCATGCTCTCGCCGGCTTGGGCCGAGAGCAGCGCGATGGGAATCATGTCGCTCGAGAACTTGAAGATGACCGGCGTGTTGGAGTCGTCGGGCAGGTAGCTCGAAATCATGTCCAGCTTGTCGCGCACGTCGTTGGTCAGTGCGTCGATGTCGTAGCCGTACTCAAACTCGAGCGTGATGATCGACACGTTCTCGCGCGAGTTGCTCGTGATGTGCTTCAGGTGCTCCACCGAGTTGAGCGTGTTCTCGAGCGGACGCGTGAGGTTCTGCTCGATGTCCTGCGCGCTCGCACCCTGATATGTGGTCATCACCATGATGGTGTTGGTGTCGATGTCGGGGTAGAGGTCGATGGGCAGTTTCTGCAGTGAGAACAGACCGATGATGGCAATGGCCACAAACACCAGAATGGTGGTCACCGGGTTCTTCACCGAGGTTGAATATAGACTCATGTTGTGAAAGATGTTATAGTGGAAGGAGATGGATTGAAACTATCGGACGCGCGGAGCGGCTATTTCTGCACCTGCACTCGGCAGCCGTTGGTCAGGCGCGACTGCCCCTCGGTGACGACCTCTGTGCCGCTCACCAGACCGCCGAGCACCTCGTAGCGGTTCTCCAGTCGCTGGCCCAGCTGCACCTCGCGGAACTCCACCGTGCCGCCGTTGTTCACCCACACATAGCGCACGCCCGAGCCGGTCTGCTTCTGGATGGCGCGGTCGGGCACCACCACGTTGTGGGTGGTGCCGAAGTTGAATGTCACGCGGGCAAACATGCCCGTGTGCACGCGGTTGCTGCTGTTGCTGATGGTCACCTCCACCTGGAAGGTGCGGCTGCCGGCGTCGATGGTGGGATGCACGATGTGCACGCGGCCGGGGAACACCTCCTCGCCGTAGGTGTCGAGCTTCACGTCGACGGCCATGCCGGCCTTCACCTTCGGGAAGTCGCTCTCGTTCACGTTCACCACCACCTTGAGCGGCTGCTGCTGCTCGATGACCAGGATGGGGCCTGCGGGCAGGTCGCCGGCGTCGTAGTTCTTGGCCGTCACCACGCCGCTCACCGGCGAGGTGAGCACGGTGTTCTCCTGCATGGTGCGCAGCGAGCGGGTGCTGGAGTCGATGGCGCGGGCCTGCGCGTCGTATTGCGCCTGGAGCTGGTCCACCGTCTGCTGCGTGCCGCCGCCGATGCGCACCAGTTCCTTGGCGCGGTCCAGGTCGCGCTTCAGGTTGGCGAGGGCAATCTTCTGCTGGTCGATGCCCATGCGCTGCTGGTCGACGTTCACGTCGTCGAGAATCACCAGGCTCTGGCCGGCGCGCACGTGGCTGCCCACGTCCACCAGCAGGCGCTTGATGCGCGCGCCGTTGTTCGACGAGATGTTGTTGGTCTTGAAGGCCTCCACGGTGGCGGTGTACTCGCTGGTCTGCGTCACTTGCTCTTCGTAGACGGTCTGCACCTTCACCTGCGGCAGTTCCTCCTGCGGGCCTTGCTGCTGGTCCTTCTTGCCGCTGCAGGCCGTGAGCACGGCTGCGGCCAGGACAAGGCTGAAAATAGTTTTTGCTTTCATTATCTTGTGCTTTTTTGTTTTGCGGAATTTAGGTAACGGAGTGAGTGGAATCAGTTGGCATAGTTGCTGTTGCCGAGCACGAACTCCAGGTCGCTCTCGGCCACGAGGTAGTTGTAGATGGCCTGGTAGTAGCTCAGGCGGGCGCTCATCAGGGCGTCGTCGGTGTCGCGCAGCTGGATGAACGAAGCCGCCCCCACCTTGAAGCTCTTCTGCATGATGTCGTTGGCCTTCTCGGCCATGGCCACGCCGCCGGAGTTGCTCTCAATCTGCTTGAGGCTCTTGTGGATGTTGTCCACCTGGCTCTGCACCTGCATGTGGAGCGAGCGCTCGGCATTCTCGCGCTGCCAGCGCATCTCGCCGGCCTGGATTTGCGCCTGCTTGATCTTGTTCTTGCGCTGGAAGCCGGTGAACACCGGCCACGACAGCGTGATGCCCACGGCCGACGAGCGTGTCCACTGGAAGTTCTTCAGCGGGTTGCCGTTGCCCATCGAGTGCCACATCATGCTGCCCGTGGCGCTCAGCGTGGGCAGCCAGGCTGCGCGCTGCACGTCCACCACCTTGTTCAGGTAGTCGGTCTGCAGGTCGAGCGTTTTGAGCGTGGTGTTGTGCACGAGCGAGGTGTCGGTGCTCAGCGTGCGGTCGTACATCGTGCTCTTGAACTCGTCCAAGTGCTGGCTCGGCTCAATCTCCAGCCGCGCGTCCATGCCCATGAGCACCTTGAGCTGCAGCTTGAGCAGCTTGATGCTGTTCTCGGCCTCGAGAATCGACGGCTCGAGGTTGGTCACCGCCACGTTGGCCCGCAGCACGTCATACTCGCTGGCTGTGCCCAGTTCATACTGCTTCTGGTAGATGCTCGCGTGCTCCTGCGCCGTGGCGTGGCTGGCCTCAATCACTCGGCGGCTGTCGTCGGCCAGCAGCAGCGCGTAGTAGGCGTTTTTCACCTGGTTCACCAGCGAAATCTTGTTGGCACGCGATTTCTCGATGTTCTGCAGAATCTGGTTCTCATTGAGTTTGATGGTTCGCCACAGTTGGGGCACCACCAGCGGCAGCGTGGCCGAGAAACCGGCGTTGTAGGTGTTGTCGCGGCCCATCTTGATGCCCACCGAGTTGCCGTCGCCGGCGTCCATATACATGGTCTGCAGAGCCAGGTTGCGCGTGTACTGGCCCGTGGCTGTCACCTGGGGCAGCAGCTGGCCCTTCACCTCTTTGAGGGCGTAGTTCACACGCTCAATCTCCATCGAGTCGACCTTGATGGTGGGATTCTCGTTCAGGGCGATGCGGATGCACTGGTCCAGGCTCAGCCGCAGCGGAGCAGTGATCTGCCCCCAGGCTGCGCTGGCCAGCAGGAGTGCCATCGCCAGCAGTGTGCTTGTTTTTCGTCTCATCTTTATGGATTTTTTCTTGTTTTAGTCACCGTTTGTTCTCCCGCATCCGGCTCACATTGGCGTCGATGATGTCGCGCCCGTCGGCCGTGGCGATGCCCCGCAGAAAGTTCAGGAACGTGCCGTCGAACACCTCGATGCGGTCGAGGCCGAAGTCGTCGATGCGGTTGCTCTCGTGCAGGTTGCGTATCGTCGACAGGAACAGGAACGAGGCAATCGTCGTGTTGATGTCGGGCAGCACGTGTCCCTCGGCTTGCGCGCGGGTGAGCACCTGCGCCAGGCTGAGCACAAAGTGGCGCTCCTGTTCGCGCTGCATGGCAAACAGCTCGGGATACAGCCGCTTCAGGTCGGCCACATAGGCCATCGAGCGGTTGCGCATGTGCTCACGCACGTGCTGGTACACATTGAACAGCGCCACAAAGCAGTTCTCCGACTGCTCGAAGATGCGCTTCACGTCAGCGTTCTGGTGCTGGTGCTCCGCGTCGAGGCACTCCTTGATGAGCGTCCGCTTGTCGGGAAATTTCTCGTACAGCGTCCGCTTTGAGATGCCGCACGCGCGCGCCACCATGTCCATCGTCATCGACGTGGGGCCGATGCGCTGCAGCAGCGAGTTGGTTTCCGAAATGATGTGTTGCTTCACTTCCATTTTCTCGATACTTCTCAAAAACGGCTGCAAAGGTAAATGAAAACTTTTAAAACGCAAAAAGTTTTCGCGGTTTTCTTCGCGCAATTTGCAAGTATAGGAAATTTGAACTAATTTTGCCTCAAAAACGAATAATCAGCAATCTGGACATGACATCAGCAAGCAGCATACCGCAGGTGCTGGCGTTCCTGCGCCGGCTCGAAGCCAACAACGACCGCGCGTGGTTCAAGGCGCACAAGGGCGAGTACGACGCGCTGCGCCTGGCCTGGGAGCGCGACATGGAGCGCCTCATCGGCCTGGTGGCCGCCTACGACGACCGCGTGCGCGGCCTGGCCGTGCGCGATTGCGTCTACCGCATCTATCGCGACATCCGCTTCAGCAGCAACAAAGCGCCATACAAGAACTACTTTTCGGGCGTGCTCGGCCTGGGCGGGCGCCACACCGTCATGAGCGGGTACTACGTGCACTTCCAGCCGGGCATGCTGATGATGGGAGGCGGCATATGGTGGCCCGAAAAGCCCATCTTGAGCAAGTTGCGGGCGCTCATCGACGCCGAGCCCGAGGAATTCCTGAAAATTGTGAACAATCCCGACATCACAGCGCGCTATCACTGGGACTGCGACACACTGAAGAGAATGCCTAAGGAATATCCCAGCGACCACCCCCTGGCCGAATACCTCAGGATGAAGGAATACATCATGATGATGAAACCTGCCGACGACTACTTCGACTGCGACGACTGGGTGAGCCGCGTGGCCGACGACCTGCGGCCGCTCAAACCCCTGCACGACTTCCTCAACTACGTGTTCGATTGAGCTGCCGCTGTGTGCCCGCCACCCTTGTGGCAAGTGCTACCGGAAACTGAAAAACGAGAAATAATATGAATATCAGCAACATCCTGGCTCAAGACGAGCAGGTGCTCTACGAGGTGCATCTGCATTGGTTTGCCTACCTCAATTTGGGCAAGCTCATCCGCAACCTCACCACCACCATTTTCCTGTCGAACAAGCGCTTCTTCCACGGCCACGGCCTGCTGCGGCGCAAGACGCACGAGATGGTCATCAGCAAAATCGAGACCATCGACGTCAGTGAGTCGCTGTGTGGGCGCATTTTCGGCTATGGCACCGTGTTCATGGCCGGCACGGGCGCGGGCAGCATCACCATGCGCTACATCAGGCGGCCTTTCGAGCTGCAGCGCCAAATCCGCTCCGCGCAGGCTTGACCCGGCGGCCGGCTAATTAGCGCGTGGAAGGTCGGTGTTCAGGTCGACGGTGAGCCGCTCGTCGGCGAGCATGGTGGAGGCGAACTCCTGGCGAGCCTGCTCGAGGAGCGGTGTCACGTCGTCGTAGCGGCTCGAGTAGTGCCCGATGATCAGGTTTCCGGCGCCGGCCTCGCGGGCGGCGCGGGCGGCCTCGCGGGCCGTGCTGTGGTAGCGGTTGTGGGCCTGGCGCTCGCATTCGTCGCCATAGGTGGCCTCGTGATAGAGCCAGTCGACACCCTCTATGGCCTGCAGCACGCGCTCGCTGGGGCGCGTGTCGCTGCAGTAGGCGTAGCTCCGGCTGGGGTCGGGAGGGGTGGTGAGCAGCTCGCAGGCCACCACATGGCCGTCGGGGGCGGTCCAGTCGAGGCCCTGCCGCAGGCCGTTGATGGCATGGCGGGGCACGCCGTGCTCGGCCAGCGCCTCGGGCACGATGTGGCGCAGCTTGGGCTTCTCGTCGATGCGGAAGCCCACGCAGGGCACACGGTGTTGCAGCGGAAAGGCGGTCACCACCACGCCGCTGTCCTCGTAGACCACCGCGCGCTGGGTGCCTATCACGTTATATTCGAGCCTGAACGGGCGGTCGCCGCAAAAGCGGTCCATGGTGCGCCGCAGCCACTCGGCCCCGTCCTTGAAGATGTGCACCGTCACCGTGCCTGTGCGGCCGGTGAGCGCCAGCGTAGACAGCAGCCCCGGCAGCCCGAAGCAGTGGTCGCCGTGCAGATGGCTGACAAAGATGTGGTTCAGACGCGAGAATTTGAGCCGCATGTGCCGCATGCTGAGCTGGGCGCCCTCGCCGCAGTCAATCATCATCAGTCGGTCGCGCACGTTCAGCACCTGGCACGAGGGCATATGACGAGTGGTGCAGGTGGCCGACCCGCACCCCAGTATGTTCAGTTCGAACCGCGTCATTTCACCGCGTCGACGGCGCGCTGGATGTCGGCGAAGATTTCCTCAATCTTGCCTGTGCCCTTGATGGCTTGATACAGCCCCTTTTCCTGATAGAAGACCTGCAGCGGCGACGTCTGGTTGTGGTACACGGCCAGGCGGTTCTTCACCGTGTCCATGTTGTCGTCGGTGCGGCCGGTGAGCTTGCCACGCAGCAGGATGCGCTCGATGAGTTCGTCTTCGGGCACCTCCAGGCCGATGACGGTGCTCACGCTCGTGCCGCGCTCCTGGAGCATCTTCTCCAGCGCCTCGGCCTGGGCGATGGTGCGGGGGAAGCCGTCGAAAATCACACCCTTCGAGGCCGCTTCCTTGTTGGTGTCGAGCACATTGGCCAGAATGTCGATCATCAGGTCGTCGGGAATCAGCTGGCCCTTGTCGATGTAGCTCTTGGCGATGCCGCCCAGCTCGGTGCCGCGCTTGATGTTGTCGCGCAGCACGTCGCCCGTAGAGATGTGAAACAGTCCGTAGGTCTTGATCAGGTTGTCGCTCTGGGTGCCTTTGCCCGACCCGGGAGCACCGAAAATCACAATGTTAAGCATATCGTTCTGAATAGTTTATTTTGGGTAGTCGTTGATAGGGGAGAATGTGTGGCGCGAGCGATGTGAGCCTCATTGCTTGAGCACGTAGATGTCGGGCAGGTTGCGGGCCTGCTCGTCGATGTCGAGGCCGTAGCCGATGATGAATTGCTTGGGGATGCTGAAGCCCACATACTCCGGCGCCGGGCCTTGGCGCAGCGAGTCGGGCTTGAAGAGCAGTGTGGCCATCTTCACGCTGCGTGCTCCGCGCTCGGCGAGCATCTGCCGCAGCTGCACCGCCGTGGCTCCCGTGTCGACGATGTCCTCCACGATGATCACCTCGCGGCCGGCCACGTCGGCCGTGAGCCCCAGCACCTGCTTCACATTGCCGGTCGACGAGGTGCCCTCGTAGCTCTTGAGGCGGATGAAGGTGATTTCGGCGCCGGGGATGCCGCACTCGCGCATCAGGTCGGCGGCGAAGATAAACGCGCCGTTGAGCACGCACACAAACAGCGGGTTCTCGCTCTCGCAGCCGCGCGCAATTTCGCCGGCCACGCGAGCCACTTCGCGCGCAATCGCCTCGCGCGTCAGCATCGGCACGAACGTCATGCCGCCATAGCTCACTTCGTTTTCCATTGCTCTGTTCCTTTTCGTGACTGCAAATTTACGCATCTTTCTCCGTCCAGCCAAATTTCGGAAGGCCATGCATCGGTTTTTGCAAAGTTTTTTTCGTTTTCTGCTCACATTGTCTCAGAAATGATGTAACTTTGTAGGTTCAAAACGACGGGGCACAGCAGCCCCTATGGTTTCTAATGATAACAGGCTGATATGAAGATATTCACTACCGAAGGCATTCGACACATATGCAACAAGGCCGTCGAGCACGACGACATCTCGATGCTCGACCTGATGGAGCGGGCTGCCGAGAGCGTGACCTACGAACTGATGTCGCGCTGGCGCATCTCGCAGCGATTCGTCATCTTCGCCGGTCCGGGCGACAACGGCGGCGACGCCCTCGCCGTGGCAAGGCTGCTCCAGCAGCAGGGCTACTATCCCGAAGTGTATCTGTTCAACATCCGCTCGTCGCAGCTCTCGCCCTGCTGCTCCACCAACCGCGACCGCATCGCCGAGCTCGACGGGCTCATGTTCCAGGAGGTGACCGACACCTTCGTGCCGCCCGAGCTCGGGCCGTCGGACGTGGTGGTCGACGGACTCTTCGGCTCCGGGCTCACCAAGTCGCTGCGCGGAGGCTACACCTCGCTCGTGCAATACATCAACAACAGCAACGCCTTCGTCGTCTCGCTCGACATGCCGTCGGGCCTCTTCGGCGAGTGGAACAGCGGCACCGACAGCCGCAACATCATCCGGGCCGACCTCACGCTCACCTACCAGTACAACCGGCTGGCCTTCTTCTTTGCCGAAAACGAGCGCTACCTGGGCGAGGTCAAGGTGCTCGACATGGAACTCAACCCCGTGGGCGAGGCCAGCACACCCACCGACTTCTACCTCTTCGAGGGCGAGGATGTCAGGCGGGTGCTCAAGCGGCGCGACAAGTTCAGCAACAAGTACGACAACGGGGCCATCCTGCTCGTGGCCGGCAGCTACGGCATGATGGGGGCCGCCGTGCTCGCCGCCCGCGGGGCCATGCGCTCCGGCGCGGGCATCGTCACCGTCCACACACCGCTCTGCGGCTACGACATCCTGCAGACCGCCGTGCCCGAGGCCATTGTCGAGCCCGACAGCGACCGGCTCATCACCAAGTCCATTCCCCTCAACCACCAGTACAGCGTCGTGGCCCTCGGACCCGGCATGGGCACCAGCAACGAGACCGTCGACGCCCTCGACACATTCATCAAAACCTTCCACACCCCCTGCCTGCTCGACGCCGACGCCCTCAACTGCATCGCAAAGCGCCAGCAGCTCATCCGCCTCATCCCCCACGGCTCGGTACTCACACCCCACGCCACGGAGTTCGACCGCCTCTTCGGCCAGCATCACACCGACGAGGAACGGCTCAAGAAGGCCATCGACGTGTCGAAACTCTACGAAATCACCATCGTGCTCAAGGGACACTACACCATGACCGTCCGCCCCGACGGCAAAGTGTACGTCAACAGCAGCGGCAACTCCGGCATGGCCACGGCAGGGGCCGGCGATGTGCTCACCGGGGTCATCGCCTCGCTCATCGCCCAGGGCAACGCCCCCGACTGGAGCGTGGTCATGGGCGTGTATCTGCACGGCCTGGCCGGCGACCTGGCCGCCAAGGAGCACGGCGAGTGGGGCGTCATGGCCAGCGACATTGCCGACAACCTCGGCCGAGCCATTCAGCACACCCTGGGTGGGCGCAGCTGAGCTCGCGAACCGCAATATCGATCAAGGTGGAGCCGCAAGCGCACGCGCGGTTCCACCTTAATAATTATAGCGCATGGAGGCGCACCTCCAGCCCTTCCGTGTGAGGTGCCTATCTACTCAAACAATGGCCTCAAAGCAGTGAAAATGCAGTTATAGAATCCGATAAAATGTTAAATAATGTCATTTTCGTTCATCCGAAATTTCAAATTTTAAGACTTCGACATCTGCCGTAATCCCCTACAGGCAGGGCGATGGCGGCACCCGACGATGCACAGTTCGGCTCCGAGGCCAACTGTTTACAAGTGTTGCGCTGGCTTGCACGGATGAGCCGTTATGCGTAATTTTGCACCGTAAAACAGCGAAACGGAACACTTTTCCGGCCTGCATGCGGGAGGCAGCAGGCAGCATTTCGCCCGCGGACAGCAGCGCGTCTGCATTCAGTCCGCCGACAAAATTAATTGATTATGACTTTCAACAAATTCACAAAAAAAGTTCTCACAACACTCGCAATCAGTCTAGCCATCACCATCAGCGCGGTTCAGGCCAACGGCCAGGAACTCGTCGCTCGCAAACACGGCTCCATCAAGGAGCAAATCGAGCAGTCGGCACTGCATCAGAATCAACAAAGAGTTCAAGACATCCTTAATTATGCCTACCAGTTCCGCGGCGTGCCCTACCGCCACGGAGCCGCCTCGCCGCGCGCGTTCGACTGCTCTGGCTTCACGAGCTACGTGTTCAAGAAGTTCGGCATCAACCTCGACCGCCGTTCGGGAGCGCAAATCAACGACGGCCGCCGAGTGTCGCGCAGCGAGCTCAAGCCCGGCGACCTGGTGTTCTTCAACGGCCGCGCCGTGGGCAACCGCATCGGCCATGTGGGCATCGTCACCGAGGTCGACCAGAACGGCTCGGGATTCCGCTTCATCCACGCCGCCGTGCACACAGGCATCACCGTGAGCCACTCCAGCGAGACCTACTACAGCCGCCGCTACATGGGCGCCTGCCGCGTGGTGGAAGATTAATCGACAATTACTTACAAGAAATAAATCAAAAGGGTGATGTGCCGCAATTTGGCGCACCACCTTTGTTACATATGGCGAGTTCTATAAATGGCAAAAAAGTAATGTCTGGTTTTGGCCACCTTGAGTTGCTTGCTGGCATCTTTTGTCTCAACTGCTGTTTTCAATCAAACAACTTTAAACAACCGACAAACAACCCTAACAACATCATTCATAAAAAGTTGTTCAAGTTGTTGTCTTGTTGTTCCTTGTTGTTTGATATTCGGACCGTAGCCCGCCGTCTGCCTGGCGCAGCTTGAGCCAAAACCTGCTCAGCAATCAAGCCCAATTCGGCTCAAGCAATTTATAGAACCCACCTTATAGAATCCACCATATGGTGCCCAGCCGCTGTCTCTAAAGGCAAAAGCGGGACAATGGGGTCGGAGGTTTTTGTCCCGCGTTCTGCTTCCTGCAGCAAGACGAATTTATATTTCCCCAAAACCCGCCTGTGCGACCATGTTTTGGGGAGATATAAAATTATAATTCCCCAAAACCTGCTTGTAAAACCATGTTTTGGGGGAATATAATTTTGCAGTTCCAAAAAATCGTAGTAACTTTGCGCATGTATTCATTACTGTCAAGTAAGATATGGAGCAGATAATCGGTAGAAAATCAGAGCAAGAGAGGTTGACCAAGTGTTTCGAGTCCCAACGGGCGGAATTCGTGGTGGTGTGTGGCCGTCGACGTATAGGCAAGACGTTTCTTGTCAGGCAGTTTTTCAACAACAAGTTCACCTTTGAGTTTGTAGGCGGGCACAAAAAGCCATTTCAAGAGCAACTGCTCGGATTCTCGTTGGCACTCAAGCAGCATGGTTGGAATGGTGCCGTGACGAGCGTCAAAAACTGGTATGAGGCTTTTCGTGGTTTGCGTGAATTGATCGAAAACCGGCCACACAACGAGCGTAAGGTGATTTTCATCGATGAAATGCCTTGGATCGACACTTTTAGGTCGTCGTTTGTGACCGCACTTGAGGATTTCTGGAACGGATGGGCGGCGCATCGTGAAGATGTCATGATGGTAGCGTGCGGTTCGGCAACCTCCTGGATGACCGATAAAATTCTTCACAACCGAGGCGGGTTGCACAATCGCATCACCGAATATATCTATCTGGCGCCATTCAACCTTAACGAGACAGAGCAATATCTCAATGGCTATCTGCACTGCAACTGGAACAAAGAAGCCATTGCGCAGTGCTACATGGTGATGGGCGGAGTGCCCTACTATCTGAGCAAGGTGGTTCCATCGTTGGGGGTGGAGCAGAACATTGACCGGTTGATGTTCAGCCGCGATGGCTCGCTCCGGCATGAGTTTGATGAACTATTCCACGCTCTCTTCAATAATGCCGATTATTATATTGCCGTAGTGACAGCGTTGGCGCAGAAGCGAATGGGCATGACACGAAAAGAGATTGCCGAAAAGACCAAGATTGAAGGAGGAACACTGTCGCGGGTGCTCATCAACCTTGAGCGCAACGACTTCATCATGGGATTTGCGCAGTATCTGCTGCCCCAAAAAAAAGTCATCTATCGGCTGACCGATTTCTACACCCTGTTCTACCTCAAATTCGTCGACAACGAGCGCAGTGGCGATGAGCAGAAGTGGACCCACATGATTGGTTCGGGAACGGTGAACGCTTGGAGAGGACACAGCTTCGAGCTCCTGTCGCTGCTTCACATCAACCAAATCAAGCAAAGCCTGAGCATAGGTGGAATGCTGACGTCGGTCAGCTGTTGGAGGAGTAATTCCACAGGCGAGCAAATCGACCTGCTGATCGACAGAGTCGACAACATCATCAACGTCTGCGAAATGAAATTCACCAACCTGCCATTTGAAATCACCAAACGCTATGCCGAACACCTGCAAGAGCGCATGGCTCATTTCGCACAAGAGCGAAAATGCCGCAAATCGCTCATCTTGACAATGGTCACAAATGCCGGTGTGGCCAACAACTCCTATCGGCATCTTGTGCAAAGCGAGGTGACTCTTGACGACTTGTTTCTCCCATACCGCAAATTCTGACACACGCCCCGGACCTTCGTGATGGGGGTGGTGCAATCGATTCGTGCCAGAAAGCGATTCATCCTTCCGGCTTTGTGCCATCGGGATGCGGGATTAGCGAATCAGAATGGCTGGCGGCAGGCTCACTGCTTTTTCTTTTCCGGTTTCTTTTTCGGTAGCCCCAGCGGTTGATGAAGTGTGTTATCAGGAATATGATGCTCACGATTACCAATATTTTGAAGCATACCAAAACGATACTTCCCGGTGAATTGTGGTCGTAAAGTGAAACAATCACAACCAAGGGTATAGACAAGAGTAGCAGCCCTTCAAAAAAGCTTACAGCCAACCGCCAAAGGGTTCCCCAGATACTGTAACCGAACAACTGGAGATAGGTGAAGTAAAAGAAAATGGGTGTCAGGACAAACCCGTATTGCTTAAACATTGCGAACACCAGCATCATCGTGCTGGTGAACACCTGGATGAAGAAGCCCGCTGGCAGCAGATGCGCCGTGTTGCGCGGTGAGTAGCGGAATGTGGCGTAGGTGGGCAGAATCAGGAAGGAGTTCACAATGAGCATGGTCCAGCCGATGTTTTTGATCGTCCAGGTGAGAATGTCGCGGATGTAAAGCGTATTGGGAACCTTGCTCAGGTCTTGGTTAAGGAAACCTGTCCAATAACCGAGCAGCATGACGATGATGCTCACGATGATGAGCATTTTCACTGGCGGGAAGCTGATTTGGCGCTTCCCGTTGATGTAGTCGCTGATGAAATATCCGGGCCTCCACAGCAGTTGCCACAGCGAGAAGAGCATGGAGCGGTTGCCGACGCCCCAGATGTCCATCACGCCGCGACCGACGCTGCTCCAGTCGACGCGGCCCAATCCGGTGTGCTGCGAGCACATGGGGCAGTAGTGCCCTGTGAACACCTCGCCGCAGTTGTTGCACCGATGGGGTTCATTGCCGTAGGGCTGGTACTCAAAAGGAGAAATCTGCCACCGCCTGAAGCGGGTGTATAGTCCTTTCCAATTCATGTGAATAAGAATGGCGCCACTCAGGCGCTTAAGGTGGGTTCTATAAATGGCAAAAAAGTAATGAATGGTTTTGGCCGCCTTGGGTTGCTTGCTGGCATCTTTTG
>CAMVDK010000040.1 GCA_947166165.1 uncultured Porphyromonadaceae bacterium | reverse complement strand
TGACGAGCCCGCCCGCACGACCAATCCCACCGAGGGAGCCGCGCTGGTCACCGCGCTGCTGCGCGTGCTGGCCCACAAGCCCATGAGCCTGCTCATGACCACGCACTACGACATCGAGCCAGGCGACGCCCGCTGCCTGCGCGTCAAGGGGCTCGACAGCGGCCACATGGACTACTCGCTCGTCGAAGTGCACGACGGCGAAGTGCCACACGAAGCCCTCAACATAGCCCAAAGCCTGGGCATCGACAGCGAGTGGATAGGCCTGGCGCGCCAGCTGCTCGCACGCAACAGCAACTCCGCCCACACCATAACGAATTGAATTAACCACTATATATAGACCCGACCCTATGCAAAAAAACAACAACTTATATAATACACGTTTATGCAAAAAAGCAAATTAGGATTAGACTTTGAAAAAGTAGAGTATGCCCGTGGATTGGCCAAGGGCATTGCCGAGGATGTGCAGTCGTTTGTAGAGCAATATACGACTGTGGCTGTGGAGCGCACACTGTGCCGCTTGATGGGCATCGACGGCATCGACGACAACGAGGTGCCGCTGCCCAACGTGGTGGTCGAAGCCATCAAGGAAAAGGGAGTGCTCGGCGAGGGCGCGCTATTCTTCATCGCCAACGCCATGATCAAGACCGGCCTCAAGCCGCAGGACATAGCCGAAAAAGTGGCCGCCGGCGAGCTCGACATCACGCAGGTGGTGACGCGCGACCCGCAGCAAATCGCTGCCGCCCTGCAGCCCGTCATCGACGAGAGCATGGCGCGCATCCGCACCCGTCGCGCACGCCGCGAACACTATCTGGAAACCATCGGCGAGGGGCCCAAGCCCTACCTCTACATCATCGTGGCCACCGGCAACATCTACGAAGACGTGGTGCAGGCCCAGGCCGGTGCCCGCCAGGGAGCCGACGTGATTGCCGTGATCCGCACCACTGGCCAGAGCCTGCTCGACTATGTGCCCTACGGCGCCACCACCGAGGGTTTCGGCGGCACGTTTGCCACGCAGGAGAACTTCCGCATCATGCGCAAGGCACTCGACGAGGTGGGCGAGGAGCAAGGGCGCTACATCCGCCTGTGCAACTACTGCTCCGGTCTGTGCATGCCCGAGATTGCCATCATGGGCGCCTTCGAGGGGCTCGACGTGATGCTCAACGATGCCCTCTATGGCATCCTGTTCCGCGACATCAACATGCAGCGCACGCTCATCGACCAGTACATGAGCCGCATCATCAACGGCTTTGCCGGCGTGATCATCAACACCGGCGAGGACAACTACCTCACCACCGCCGACGCCGTCGAGGCCGCCCACACCGTGCTCGCCTCCGACCTCATCAACGAGCAGTTGGCCCTGATGGCCGGACTGCGTGAGGAGCAGATGGGACTCGGGCACGCCTTCGAGATGGACCCCATGCTCGAAAACGGCTTCCTGCTCGAACTGGCACAGGCGCAGATGACGCGCGAAATCTTCCCCAAAGCCACGCTCAAGTACATGCCGCCCACCAAGTTCATGACCGGCAACATCTTCCGTGGACACATCCAGGACGCGCTGTTCAACATCATCGGCATTTGGACCCATCAAGGCATCCAGTTGCTGGGCATGCCCACCGAGGCCATCCACACCCCGTTCATGAGCGACCGCTACCTCTCAATCGAGAACGCCAAGTACATCTTCAACAACATGAAGAGCATCGGCGAGGAGATGGAGTTTGCCGAGGGCGGCATCTGCCGCCGGCGCGTGCAGGAGGTGCTGGGCAACACCATCAAGCTGCTCGAGGAAATCACCAAGGAGGGCCTCTTCACCGCACTCGAGAAGGGCATCTTCGGCGACGTGAAGCGACCCAAGAACGGCGGCAAGGGACTCGAAGGGGTCACGATGAAGGGCGACAACTATCTCAACCCCTTCGTGGAGTTAATGAAAGGAAAACGATAACCACATAGAACGCAACAAGACATGAGCGAAGGACTATATTCGATGGAAGCTAAGGATTTCGACAAAACCTTAGACTTCACCAAGATAAAGCCGTATGGCGACACGATGAACGACGGCAAGGTGCAGCTGAGCTTCACGCTGCCCGTGCCCGTGGGTGCCGAGGCCGTCGAGGCCGCCAAGCAACTGCTGCGCAAAATGGGACTCGAAAACCCCAGCGTGGTTTTCTACCAGGAGCTCACCCCCGGCTTCACCTTCTTCAACTGCTATGGCAGCTGCTCGCACACCGTGGACTATTCCACCATCTATGTGCCCAAGGTGGAGAGCAACACCATGGACATGTATGAGACCGACGAGTACATCAAGGAGAACCTGGGCCGCAAAATCGTGATTGTGGGTGCCTCGACGGGCACCGACGCCCACACCGTGGGCATCGACGCCATCATGAACATGAAGGGCTACGCCGGCCACTACGGCCTGGAGCGCTACGAGATGATCGAGGCCTACAACCTGGGCTCGCAGGTGCCTAACGAGGAATTCATCGCCAAGGGCATCGAGCTGCATGCCGACGCACTCATCATCTCGCAGACCGTCACCCAGAAGGACGTGCACATCAAGAACATGACCAACTTCATCGAGCTCATGGAGGCCGAAGGCCTGCGCGACAAGATGATATGCTGCTGCGGCGGCGCGCGCATCACCCACGAGCTGGCCAAGGAGCTGGGCTTCGACGCCGGGTTCGGCATGAACACCTATGCCGACGACGTGGCCTCGTTTGTGGTGCAGGAAATGGTGAAGCGCGGCATGAAGTGAGCCGGCGGGAGGACGAAGCGAGGCCACGCGCAGCAGCGCGGGCGAGACCCCGATGCCCGGCCAGTGACTATTGAACAATAAACTTCTTATAACAATAAACCTCACAAACACATATCATTATGGAGAAAAGTGAAATGAGAGCAGTGATCGCCAAGCGAGCTGCCAAAGAGCTGCACGACGGCGATGTCGTGAACCTGGGCATCGGTATTCCCACGCTGATTCCCAACTACCTGCCCGATGGCGTGTCGGTGACTTTGCAGACCGAGAACGGTGCCATGGGCATGGGTCCCACACCGGCCGAAGGCCAGGAGGACAAGAACCTGATCAACGCCGGCGGCGGCGCCATCACCCTGGAGCCGGGCGCCTGCACGTTCGACTCGGCCACGTCGTTCGCCATCATCCGTGGCGGCCACGTCAACGTGTCGTTCCTCGGCGCGCTGCAGGTCGACGAGAAGGGCAACCTGGCCAACTGGATTATCCCTGGCAAGATGGCTCCCGGCATGGGCGGCGCCATGGACCTGGTGGTGGGCGCCAAGCGCGTCATCCTCACCATGGAGCACACCCAGAAGGGCGCTCCCAAAATCCTCACCGAGTGCACGCTGCCCCTCACGGCAGCCGGACAGGTGAACATGATCATCACCGAGATGGGTGTGATGGACATCACCCCCGAGGGCATCGTGCTGCGCGAGATTCACCCCGAGTTCACCGTCGAGCAGGTGCAGGCGGCCACTCAGGCCAAGCTCATCATCGCTCCCGACCTCAAACCCATGGACATCTAACCAGGCCGGGCCGTCACTATGGATTACCAATTCCTCAAGATTGAGCAGCAGGGAGCCATCACCGTCATGAAGGTGTCGGCTCCCAAGACGCTCAACGCGCTCAACTCCACCATTCTGGGCGAGATGAGCCACTTTGTAGAGCATCTCGACACGCAGGCCACGCGCGTGCTCATCGTCACCGGCGACGGCGACAAGTCGTTTGTGGCCGGTGCCGACATCAGCGAGATGGCGCACCTCGACGAGGCCGCCGGCCGCGAGTTCGGTGTGCTGGGCGCCCGCGTGTTCCGCGCCATCGAGCAGCTGCCCATCCCCGTCGTCGCCGCCGTCAACGGTTTCGCGCTGGGAGGAGGCTGCGAGCTGGCCATGGCCTGCGACATCCGCATCGCCTCGGTGAAGGCCAAGTTCGGCCAGCCCGAGGTGGGACTGGGCATCATACCCGGCTTTTCGGGCACCGTGCGCCTGCCGCGACTGGTGGGGCAGGGGATGGCCAAGGAGATGATTTTCACCGGGCGTGTGGTCAGGGCCGACGAGGCCCTGCGCATCGGACTGGTCAACGCTGTCTACGAACCCGAAGAGCTGATGCCCAAAGCCTTGGAAATGGCCGAGCTGATGCTGCGCAACGCGCCGCTGGCCATCAAAGCCGCAAAGCAGAGCATTGGCCAGGGCTACGACCTCGACGCCGACGCCGCCATCACGCTCGAGAACGACCTGTTCGGCCACTGCTTCGCCACGCAGGACCAGAAGGACGGCATGGCCGCCTTCCTCGAGAAGCGAAAAGCATCGTTCAATGGAAAATAACCTATTAAAAACATAAACGAATAAACTAATTGAACATGAAAATTTGTGTCATTGGAACCGGAACCATGGCCAAAGGCATTGTCAAGGCTTTCGCCGCCAAGATGCCCGTGGTCATGAAGAGCCGCACGCAGGCCAGCCTCGACAAGGCCATGACCTCGATCAATAAAGGCTACGCCAAGCTCGTAGAGAAAGAGAAAATCACCCAGGCTGCAATGGACGCCATGCTGGCCAACATCAGCACCACCACCGACTACGCCACCTTTGCCGATGCCGACCTCGTGATCGAGGCAGCCGTCGAGGACATGCAGCTCAAGAAGGACGTGTTTGCCGAGCTCGACAAGATTTGCAAGCCCGAGGCCATCTTCGCCACCAACTCGTCGTCGCTCTCCATCACCGAGATTGCTTCGAGCACCGCCCGCCCCGACAAGTTTATCGGCATGCACTTCTTCAACCCCGCCGACCGCATGGCCCTCATCGAGGTCATCAAGGGTCAGCTCACCAGCGAAGCCACGTCGCAGACCATCATCGACCTGGGCAAGAGCATCGACAAGGAGCCGGTGCTCGTCAACGAGGCCCCCGGCTTTGTGGTGAACCGCATCCTCATCCCCATGATCAACGAGGCTGTGGGCATCCTGGCCGACGGCATCGCCAGCGCCGAGGACATCGACAAGTGCATGATGCTCGGTGCCAACCACCGCATGGGCCCGCTCGCGCTGGCCGACCTGATTGGCAACGACGTCAACCTGGCCATCATGGAGGTGCTCTACCGCGAGTTTGGCGACCCGAAGTACCGTCCTCACCCGCTGCTGCGCAAGATGGTGCGTGCCGGCCTGCTCGGACGCAAATCCGGCGAGGGTTTCTATAAATATTAATTAAAAGAAACTGGATATGGATTTTAGTTATTCAAAGACAGAACAACTGTTCCTGCAGATGATTCGCTCGTTTGCCGAAAACGAGGTCAAGCCGCTGGCTGCCGAGGTCGACGAGCAGGAGCGTTTCCCACTTGAGACAGTGGAGAAAATGGGCAAACTCGGCATCATGGGCATTCCCGTGCCCAAGCAGTATGGCGGTGCCGGTGGCACTGTGCAGATGTATATCATGGCCGTGGAGGAACTCTCGCGCGTGTGCGCCACCACCGGTGTGGTGCTCTCGGCCCACACCTCGCTGTGCATGGCCCCCATCATGGAGCATGGCACCGAGGAGCAGAAGATGAAATACCTGCCCAAGCTCGCCTCGGGTGAGTGGATTGGCGCCTTCGGCCTCACCGAGCCCAACGCCGGCACCGACGCCGCCATGCAGCAGACCACGGCCGTCGACGCCGGCGACCACTGGGTGCTCAACGGCTCCAAGATTTTCATCACCAATGCCTCCTATGCCCACGTGTTCATCGTCATGGCCATGACCGACAAGTCGAAGGGCACCAAGGGCATCTCGGCCTTCATCGTCGAGAAGGGCATGCCGGGCTTCTCGATTGGCAAGAAGGAGCTCAAGATGGGTATCCGTGGCAGCGCCACGTGCGAGCTCATCTTCGAGAACTGCATCGTGCCCAAGGAGAACCTGCTCGGTGCTCAGGGCAAGGGCTTCAGCATCGCCATGAAGACCCTCGACGGCGGCCGCATCGGCATCGCCTCGCAGGCACTGGGCATCGCCCAGGGCGCCCTCGACGAGACCGTCAAGTACACCAAGGAGCGCAAGCAGTTTGGCCGCGCCATTGCCAAGTTCCAGAACACCCAGTTCCAGATGGCCGACCTCAAGACCAAGGTAGAGGCTGCCCGCCTGCTCGTGCGCAGCGCCGCATGGAAGAAGGACAACGGCCTTCCCTATTCGCCCGACGCCGCCATGGCCAAGCTCTTTGCCGCCGAAACGGCCATGGAGGTCACCACCAAGGCGGTGCAGTTCCACGGCGGCTATGGCTACACACGCGAGTATCCCGTGGAGCGCATGATGCGCGACGCTAAAATCACCGAGATCTACGAAGGCACCTCCGAGGTCCAGCGAATGGTCATTGCCGGGCATCTGTTTAAATAATTAATGAGTTAGAAGCATTATGAATATCATTGTTTGTATCAAGCAAGTCCCCGACACCACCGAAATCAAGATCGACCCCGTGAAGGGTACGCTCATTCGCGAGGGTGTCCCGAGCATTATGAACCCCGACGACAAGGGTGCTCTTGAGCTGGCTTTGCAGCTCAAGGACCAGTTTGGCGCCCACGTCACCGTGATATCGATGGGTCCGCCGCAGGCCGATGTCATGCTGCGCGAGGCCTTCGCCATGGGCGCCGACCGCGCCATCCTGCTCAGCGACCGCAAGTTTGCCGGTGCCGACACGCTGGCCACCAGCTATGCCCTCTCGGGCCTGTGCCGCATGCTCGACTACGACCTGATCATCGCCGGCCGCCAGGCCATCGATGGCGACACCGCACAGGTGGGTCCCGAGCTGGCCGAACACCTCGACCTGCCGCAAATCACCTATGTGGCCAGCATCGAGCGCCTCGACAACGGACACCTGCGCGTGCGCAAGGAGAACGAAGACAGCGTGCAAGTGCTCGAGGTGGAAGGCAAGTGCCTGCTCACCGTGCTCGCTTCGGCTGTCGAGCCGCGCTACATGAGCGTGAGCGGCATCGTTGAGGCCTACGACAAGGAGGTCGAGGTATGGAGCGCCGACAAAATCGACGTCGACGAGAATCTGCTCGGACTCAAAGGCTCGCCCACCAAGGTGTTCCAGTCCTTCCCCAAGGCCCTCAAGGCCCCCGGCGAGGTGCACGAGGTGAGCGACGAGGAAGCCGTCGAGCTCATCGTGAACAAACTCAAAGAGAAACATATCATCTAAAAGACTCATATTGCTATGGACAAGAAAGATTATAAAAACGTATTCGTTTTCGCTGAGCAGCGTGAAGGCGTGATCCAGCCCGTTGCGTATGAACTTTTAGGCAAGGCCCGCGACCTGGCCGAGGCACTCGGCGAGAAGGTGGTGGCCCTGTTGCTGGGACACAATGTCAAGAACCTGGCCCAGGGCCTCATCGAGCAGGGAGCCGACGAGGTCATCGTGGCCGACGTGCCCGAGCTGGAGCACTACCTGAGCGAGCAGTACTCGCAGGTGATGTCGCAAATCATCATCGACCGCAAGCCCAACATCGTGCTCTATGGTGCCACCACCATCGGTCGCGACATGGCTCCCCGCCTGGCTTCGCGCCTCAAGGCCGGCCTCACCGCCGACTGCACCAAGCTCGCCATCGTGGCCGACGAGAAGACCGGCCAGCTCGACCTCCACTCCACGCGTCCCGCCTTTGGCGGCAACCTGATGGCCACCATCGTGTGCCCCAACACGCGTCCGCAGATGTCCACCGTGCGCCCCGGCGTGATGCAGAAGATGCAGCGCCAGCCCGGTCGACAGGGGGTGGTGACCGAGTTCGTGCCCAAGTTCGACACCAGCAAGTTCCACGTCAAGCTCATCGAGACCATCAAGGCCGACAAGAGCGTGGCCGACATCAGCGAGGCCAAGGTGCTCGTCTCCGGCGGTCGTGGTGTGCACGACAAGGAGGGCTTCGACAAGCTCCAGGCCCTGGCCGACGTGATTGGCGGCCAGGTGGCCTCGTCGCGCGCCATGGTCGACAACGGCGTCATGCCGCATGAGTGCCAGGTGGGACAGACCGGCAAGACCGTGCGCCCCACCCTCTACATGGCCTGCGGCATGCGCCCTCCCATCCAGCCCCTCGCCGCCATGGAGGAGAGCGACCTGATCATCGCCATCAACAAGGACAAGTACGCTCCCATCTTCAGCGTGGCCGACCTGGGCATCGTGGGCGACCTGCACCGCATCGTGCCCATGCTCACCGAGCGTCTGAAGAAGGAAATGGCACAGTAAAGCGACTCTCATCGGCAAGGCGGGGCGGCAGTGGCTTGCCCCGCCTTGTTCATGCTAGTTGCCCAGCCCCGTGGACCGGCAAACAACGGCCGTGACTAAAAAGTAGCTAAAAGTGAAGGCGGAATTAGGTTTTCACGCCGATTATCAGTAATTTTGCAAATCGAAACCTGCATGTGGCTCGTGGGCCGCGTTGGTGGCGAACTGTAAAGACAAGTTTTATAACAAACAATTTTCGACTCATGACATTTGAAGAACTCGGAGTGCGCGACGACCTGCTGCGCGCCATTGCCGACTTGGGCTATCTGGCACCGATGCCCGTGCAGGAACGCGTGATTCCCCATCTGCTCAACGAGGCAAGCGACGTGGTGGCGCTGGCGCAGACCGGCACCGGCAAGACGGCGGCCTTCGGCCTGCCCACGCTGCAGCGCGTCGACACGTCGACCACCGCCACGCAGGCCCTCATCCTCGACCCCACGCGCGAGCTCTGCCTGCAGACGGCCAGCGACCTGGCCGACTATGCCAAGTACATCGACGGGCTCAACATCCTGCCCGTGTATGGCGGCTCGAGCATCGAGAGCCAGATACGCGCACTGGGCAAGGGCGTGCAGGTGATTGTGGCCACGCCAGGGCGACTGCTCGACCTCATCAAGCGCCGCAAGGTGAACCTCGACCAGGTGAACACCGTGATTCTCGACGAGGCCGACGAGATGCTCAACATGGGCTTCGTCGACGACATCAACGAAATCCTGACCCACGTGCCTCAGGAGCGCAAGATGCTCCTCTTCTCGGCCACGATGCCCAAGGAAATCGCCGACATCGCCAGCAACTACATGCACGACCCGCAGGAGTTCGTCGTGGGCACCCGCAACGAGAGCTCGAGCAATGTGAAGCACATCTACTACATGGTGCGCGCCAGCGACAAGTATCTGGCGCTGAAGCGCATCGTGGACTCCCGGCCGCGCATCTACGGCATCATCTTCACCCGCACGCGTGCGCAGGCGCAAGAAATCGCCGACCAACTCATCACCGACGGCTACAACGCCGATGCCCTGCACGGCGACCTCTCGCAGGCACAGCGCGACGCCGTGATGAAAAAATTCCGCGAGCGCAACCTCCAGCTGCTCGTGGCCACCGATGTGGCCGCGCGTGGGCTCGACGTGGACGACCTGACCCATATCATCAGCTATGCGCTGCCCGACGACAACGACGTCTACAACCACCGCAGCGGCCGCACCGGGCGAGCCGGAAAGACCGGCACCAGCATCTGCATCATCCACAGCCGCGAGCGGCGCAAACTGCTCGACATCGAGAAGCACATCGGCAAGACCATCGAGCGCCGCGAGGTGCCCAAGCCCGAGGAAATCATCGAGAAGCAACTCTTCACCCTGGCCGACAAGCTGGAGCGCGTCGAGGTGAAGGAGGACGAAATAGCCGCCTACCTGCCGCCGGTGCTCAAGAAGCTGTCGTGGCTCAGCGGCGAGGACCTGCTCAAGCGCCTGCTCTCGCTCGAGTTCAACCGCCTGCTCGACTACTACCGCAACGAGCCCGTGCTCGACTATGTGCCCGAAAAGCGCGAGCGAAGCAAGGGCGAGGCGAAGGTGAAGCGTACCAAGGAGCAGAAGAACTCGCGCGTGGCCGAAAAAGGCTACGAGCGCGTCTACATCAACCTGGGCAAGAGCGACGGCTTCTTCGCCCCCGACCTCATACGCATGATCAACCAGAACACGCGTGGACAGCACATCGGGCTGGGGCGCATCGACCTGCTGAGCAACTACTCGCTCTTCGACGTGCGCCAGGGCGACGCCCACCGCGTGGTGAGCGCGCTCAACCACGGCGACTACTACGGCAAACGGCTCTATCTGGAGCTGGCGCAGGAGGGCAAGGACTACGCGGCTGAGTCGTGGGAAAAAATCAGCGTGAAGCGCAACCGCGCCGAGCGGCGACGCGCCGAACGCGAGGCGCGCGAGGCCGAGGCGGGCTTCGAGGGCCGCAAGCGTGGCCGAAGTGGCAAGCCCAGGCCACGCAACAGGAAGGACGGTACCGACGCCGCGGCCGCCGAGCAGCCCTTCGCTAAATTCCGCAAGAAGGACAAGAAAGACAAAAAACCGAAACGATGAAACCATTCCGAATCGCTCTGCTGGTGTGCCTGCTCTGCGCGGCCCTAGGAGGAGAGTGCCGCAGCGTGCGCGACTTCTTTGCCAGCGAACCCGACGACATCTTCCTGCTCGTGCCGCGCTCGGTGCGCCTCGACCTGATGGACTACTACGACAGCGGCCAGCAGGTGGAACTCACCAACCGCATGGGCAACGGCACCCGGCTCATCGACCTTGACAGCACCTACGTCAAGGTGCGCACCAGCGCCAGCCGGGTGGTGGAGCTGCTCATGATTCCCTACTCCAAGCGCGACACCATCCTGGCCGTGATCGAGACCGTGTTCACACCCGTGGCCGACAGCCGCCTGCGGTTCTACAACAGCAACTGGGTGCAGCTCTCCTCGATTCAACCTTTGCGGCCCATGCCCGGGCTGGCCGACCTGATGCTCCCCACCGCCAGCAAGGACAAGCGGCGCGAGCTGCTCGACCGCCTGCCCTTCACGCAGCTGGAGATGACCTTCGTCGGCGAGCGCCACGACACGCTCGTTGTGCGCCACAACCTGCAGCAGTTCCTCTCGAAAGAAGAATATGCCTTGTTCGCACCCTGGATGCGGAGCCAGATCAGCTACAGGGTGGGCAAGAAATTCACTCTGATTCGTTAACCGCATAACACACACCCACGCCATGCCAACCTTATTCGACGACCAGATGTCGCAAGCCATGACGCTGAGCGCGTTCAACGCCCGCATCAAGAAAAACATCAACAACCAGGCCGACCTTCAGTACCAATGGGTGCAGGCCGAGACGAGCGACGTGCAGGTGCGCCGCGGACACTGCTACATGGAGCTCATCGAGAAGAATCCCGACACCGGCGCCACCGTGGCCAAAACGCAGGCCGTGGCATGGGCCAGCGTGTTTGCTGCTTTAAACGCCAAATTCCACCACGTCACCGGCCAGCAGTTTGCAAGCGGCATGAAGGTGATGGTGTGTGTGAGCGCCAACTTCCACGAGCAGTATGGCCTCAAGCTGGTGGTGACCGACATTTATCCAGAGTTCACCCTGGGCGACATGGAGCGCCAGCGCCGCGAGATTCTGGACCGACTGGCGCGCGAAGGGGTGATCGACATGAACAAGACACTGCCCTGGCCGCTGGTGCCTCAACGCATCGCAGTGATTTCGGCCGCCGGGGCCGCCGGCTATGGCGACTTCATGAACCAGTTGGCGCACAACGCCTATGGGCTGCAATTCTACACCTGCCTGTTCACGGCCATGATGCAGGGAGCCAACACGGTGCCGAGCGTGCTCGCCGCCCTCGACCGCATCAACGCGCACATCGACCTCTTCGACTGCGTGGTGGTGATTCGCGGCGGTGGGGCGACGAGCGACCTCAACTCCTTCGACAACTACGACCTGGCGGCAGTCATCGCGCAATTCCCCATTCCGGTGATTGTGGGCATCGGCCACGAGCGCGATGTGACGGTGCTCGACTATGTGGCCTCGGTGCGCGTGAAGACACCCACCGCGGCCGCCGAGCTGCTCATCCAGCGCGGGACCGACGCGCTGTCCCACCTCACCGACCTGAGCAACGCCATCGTGGCCTCCGCGCGCGAGATGCTGGCGCACTCACGCGAGCAGCTGGCCTACTACAGCAGCCTGCTGCCAGCCGCCGCAAGGCGAGTGCTCGACACCAGCCGCCTGCGGCTCGAGGGATATGCCCGCACCATCCCCCTGACGGTGGCCGGACGCATCGCCACCGAGCGCACCCATCTGCAGCATCACGGCGAGCGCGTCGTGGTGGCCGCCGGCCAGCACATGGAGCGACAGCGGCTGCGCCTCGAGGCTCTCTCCGACAAGGTGGAGCTGCTCTCGCCGCGCAACATCCTCAACCGCGGCTATTCGCTCACCATGTGCCACGGCCGCTACATCACCAGCGCCGACCAGCTGAATCCAGGCGACACCATCACCGTGCACCTCAAGCAAGGCCGCGCACGAGCCATCGTGGCCGAAAGTAAGTGCTAGCAACCGAAAAACTCATCATATCATCATGGAAGAACAAGAACTCACCTACACGCAGGCCGTGACCGAACTCGAAGATCTCGTCAAGAAGATGCAGGATCCCGAGTGCAGCATCGACAACCTGAGCGAGTACACCAAGCGCAGCAAAGAGCTGCTCGACGTGTGCCGCAAGCGCCTCACCGCCACCGACGAGGCACTGAAGACCATTCTTCAGGACATCGAGGGCGCTCAGTGACCCCCGGTAGGGCTTGCCAGCTGTCTGAGCAGCTGCGACGGGTTGGTGCCCGGCTCGCCCTCGGGCACGGGCAGGTGCTGGCGGCTATAGTGCTCTTGCCAGTAGGGCAGAATGTGGCCCTGCTGGTCGCTGAACCGCATGGGGATGGTCGCAAACACAGGCTTCCCCTCGCCATCCACACAACATAGCTGCACCAGCTCGCTGCAATAGAGCGCGCTGTCGCCAGGCGTATAGTTCCAGTCGTAGGGCCGCCCCACGTAGCGCAGCGCGTTGCCCACCGACCGCCGCACGTCGAGCCGCGCCACCTGCCGCACCACGATGTCGGCCTCGGCGTTGTGAAGCAGAAAAGAATCCATCGGCGTGAGGCACACCCCCTTTCCGATGGCCTCGACGACGTAAAGCAGCCCCTCATCGCCCCCGATGCGGTGAGCGATGGCCACATGGTCGGCCTCGCCGGTGGCCTCGGTGATGGCGTTGGCTGTGGCGGGCAGCACAAACAGAAGGTCGCCTTCGGCAATCGCCATGCGCGCGTCAGCCTGCCCAAAGGCCACCGAGTCCCAAGCGCCGCACCACAGTGCCACAAGCACCATCAAACAGCGAAACAAGCAAGGCCAATTATCATTGTGCATTGATAGCATTCAAAAGTGCATTGTTAGTTGTGCATTGTGAGTTGACAGCATTCAATTGTGCATTGTGCATTGTGCATTGAGATCAGAACCAGTTGACGCCGTTGCTGTAGCTGGAGTGCTTGTCATACTTCACGTCTTGCAGGATGCTCGACTTGACGGCGATGTGGAAGTTGTAGCTGCGGTAGGGACCGAAGGGCACGAAGCTGGCGCTCATCACGAAGCAGTGCATCTGGCGCGAGATGTTGCAGTTCATGTAGGCGATTTTGTGGTTCTCGAAGTCGTAGCTGCCCGAGAAGGTGAGGCTCCAGTTCTTGGTGGGGCGGATGCTGCCGTTGAAGCTCAGCGAGTGGGTGAAGCGGCCGTTGTACTCCATCTTGTCGTAGTTGAACGAGCCGTAGCCGTAGTTCACCGAGTAGTTGAGGGTGAGGCTCCACGGGCAGTTCCACTTGGCGTAGCCTTCGGGGGTGAACTCGACATCGGAGTCGCCTCCCCCGCGCCGCTGGCGGTCAGCGCCGTCGCCGTCGGGCGGCGTGCCGTCGGTGGCTGTGGGCGGCTGACGGGTGTCGCCGCGATTCTTGTTCTTCTTTCTGCCGCCGAAAAGGTTCTTGAACGTGTCGTTGTTGAAGGTGTAGGAGAACGACGTGCCAGTGCTGGCCAGTCGTCCCCACCCGCCGCCGTGGAAGAGTCGCAGCTTGTTGATGCGCACGGGGTTGCCATACTCGTTGAGGCCGTACTTGTAGACGTCCCAGGTGGCACTCAGGTTGAGGTTGAAGCCCTTGGTGATGCGCAGCAGCAGGCTGGTGCTCAGGTTGCTCCACCGCAGCGAGTCGGCGGCGAAGTTGTAGCTCTGGCTGAGGGTGAGGTTCTCGATGAGCGAAATCTTCTTGAAGCCGGTGCTGTCCTGGTCGCTGCGCACTTTGGCCTCGAGGTTGTTGGCCAGCGTGAACGAAACCATTCCGCTACGGCCGTCGGGGGCGTTGCCGAACAGGCCGTGCTGGAAGTAGCTGTAGCGGCGAGTGAACTGCTTGCCATTGGCGTCGGTATAGTCGTAGTTGCCATAGTAGCCCCAGAAGGGGGAGCCGAAGTCGGGGCGCGCCGACAGGCTGATGGTGGGGGTGATCACGTGGCGAATCATGTTCACCCGCCCGCCGGTGAGCTTGCTGGCGTTGAGGAAGCCATAGAGCTTGGTGCCGAACGAGAGCGAGAAGTTGAAGTCGAACACATTGTAGAAGCTGTAGGTGGTGTCCTGCACCTCGGCGCTGGCGTTGGGGTCCCACATGCGGCGTATTTTGCTGGTGTACATGCGGTCGTTGAGGTTGAGCGAGGGGGTGATGTTGAGGTACTTGAACACGTTGAACGTGGCATTGACGGTCGACGTGTGGCTCATGCCGTTGCGCCAGTCTTTCACCAGGTTCTTGTGGAGAAACTCGTTCTGCTTGGCCGTGAGCGAGTTCTGGAAGCGGCCGGAGTAGCTCACCTTGATTTTCTCGTACCACCGCTCTTCGCCCACCATGCGTTTGCGCTTGAAGGGGGCCGTCTGGGCCATGGTGAGCGTGAAGTTGGGGAATTGCACGCTGATGGTGGAGTCGGCGCTGCGCTGGCTCACGCTTGCCGTGGTCGACAGGCTCCACTTCGTGCCCGGGAACTTGTAGGTCAGGTTCACGGTGCTGCTCTTGGTGTTCTCGGTGAAGGCGTTGGTGTAGTAGGTGTCGAGGCTGTTGCGCGTGTAGCCGCTGGTGGCGAAGTTGACGCTGGCCGAGAAGGTGAGGTTGGGGTTGGCCTTGGTGTCCTGGCTGTGGTTCCACAGCACCTGGAAGTTGCGCATCTTCGTGTAGTCGGGGTCGCCCTTGTCGCCGTTGACGGTGGTGAGGTAGTTCACGCTGAAGCTGCCGCGGAAGCGGTAGCGCTTGCTGTAGTTGCTCTGTGCCGAGAGGCCCCACGAGCCCCGGGTGTAGATTTCGCCGGTGAGCGCCAGGTCGATGTATTTGTTCAGTGCCAGGTAGTAGCCGCCGTTGCGCAGATAGAAGCCGCGGTTGTAGTCCTCGCCGAAGGTGGGGAAGAGGATGCCCGAGCTGTATTTCTCGGTGAAGGGGAAGTAGCCGAAGGGCACGGCGATGGGCAGCGGCAGGTCTTCGAGCACCATGTAGGCCGGACCGGTGACCACGTTGCTCTTCGGACGCACCTTGGCCTTGGTGAGCTGGAAGTAGAAGTGCGGGTGGTCGTGGTTGTCGCAGGTGGTGTAGCGGCCGTCCTTGATGTAGTACTCGTCGTTCTCCATCTTCTTGGTGATGCCGCCGGTCAGGAATCCCTCGCCCTGCTCGGTGACGATGTCGGTGATGTAGCCCTTGCGGGTCTTGAAGTTGTAGCTCATCGTGCGCGACTCATACTCGCCGCTGCGGTCCTTGAACACCGGCTTGCTGGTCAGTTCGCCGGTGCTGTCGGGCACGCCCACGGCGTGCACCTGGCTGCTGTCCATGTTCATGCTGATGGTGGCCGCGCTCATGTTGATGTCGCCATATTTGAGCGTGGTGCCGCCATACATGGTGGCCTGGTTCTTGCCGATGAGCACGATGGAGTCTTTGGCCGTGAATTCGACGGGGTGCTCGAGGTCGACCTGGCTCATCACAAAGCGCTCCTTGACGCTGTCGGTGGCCAGGGTGTCGGCGGCTGCGAGGGTGGAGTCGGCGGCCGGTGCTTGGCGGGCCATGCGTGGGCTGATGGGTGTCTGCGCAAAGGCAAATGCGCCGCACAGCACTAGCAGTGCGGCGGCCAGCAGGGGTAATATGCGCAGGCTGCCACGGGTCATTCGACAAAATATCGTGCAAAATTAGTGCAAACCGAGCGAAAAAGCAAAGCTTGCTTTGATTTTTAAATAAACTTGGCTGCACCTCAGCAATTGAAGCAAGCTTCATTGCATTCGGCTTGCGCAAGTTTTCCG
>CAMVDK010000039.1 GCA_947166165.1 uncultured Porphyromonadaceae bacterium | reverse complement strand
CCTTCTTTATTCGTAGCCTTCGTTCTCTTGTCATGGTGAGGCCATGGGCGCCCTCGCCACGCGTGTGACAGCCACCGAGACGAAAAACAACGAGCAGGACGCCCGACTGGTAACGCTGGAGCGCACGGGGCTTTTTGAGGACGAGAGCCCCATCGCGCCCGACCACACGCTTGCCGGATATGCGATTGTCAACAACGGCGACCCGGATAATCCAAAATACTCGGCCTATGGGAGCGACCTCTTCACGCTGCTCGGATATGATGTAGTGGAGGGCGACATGGTCGAAATCAAGGTGGCCGACAACAGTGCGCAGGCAGGATGGTCGCGCGTGTATGCGTTCTACGCGCTGACCGACCTCGACGACAACGGCACACCGCTCATCAGCGCAGCGACAAGAGTGTCGGCTGGTGAGGCTGACCGTGTGTGGAACGGCACCGCATTCGACGATGTGGTGACCGTCCCTGTCGGCGCTACGATGCTTGTCGTTACGCAGGTGAACACGCTCACGAACAAACTGGAGGTGAAGAACCGCACTCCGCAGGGCGCAGCGTCGCTCTTCCCCCGGGTCGCCGCTCTTGAGGCGATCGACGCGGAATCGCTTTTCCCCCGCGTGGATGCGCTGGAGGGAAAGACCGAAGACCTTGAGGACACCGTCGAAGAACTGGCCGACCTGCTGCTGGTCGAACAGTTGGTCGAGGTCATTCCCGATGACACGTTCGAGCACTGGTTTGTGGCAAGCAACCCGGGCACAGGCTATGTGAAAGGGGACCTTGTGAAATGGCAGACTGAAGGTTCGCACTATTTCGACGCCAAGGTGTTCGCCACTCACGAAGGCGAGCAGTGGCAGGTAAGCAACTGGCAGAACGGCTCCACCAGTTCGGGTGGCATGTTGTGGGCGGTTTACGACGGCGACACCTTCGCCGTGCCAAGCGATGCCGATGTTTACGACATACACGGCCGCATGCTTTCGTGCCGGAGCGGCAGCGTGCCGAGCGATCAGACCATCGTGGAAAACGTCACCATACCGGCTGGCGGCAAATGGCTCGTTGTCACGCAGCGTGTGTCGGGGCAAGTGCAGCAGACGGTCAGCAAGGTCAAATATGTGAGTCCTTCAGAGGCCACCGACGAGCTCGAGGAGGAAGTCGACGACCTCAAGACGCGTGTCACCGATGTGGAGAACGCCGATGCGTTGCGCGATACCATCACCAAGTTGAGCGTATTTCGTTCCGGAGAGTACATCTGCATAGCCTGCAACATGGGCAACGGCTATGAGTACTGCTTCCGTCTGTCGAGAGGCAACGGCTGGAATGGAACCATGTGCTGGCAGTTGTCGGGAGTGCGTGCGGTGAACCGCCTGCACAGCGTGGCAGATGACGACATCTACAGATGGCGTGGCATCACGCAGTTCATGAACAGCGGCGAGAGCGATGTCATCGGGCCGACAGGCTATGAAGGCTATGCCGATTTCGTTGGAGGTGCGCACAGGCTCAATTATGTCGAAGGCATTTCAGCCACGACACCGACCGCAATAACCGACTCATGGAGCGTAACCGCCGACGGTGTCGAGGTAGCCGACGGCGATAGTCTCACGTGCCGCGAGGTCACGCTCACCGTTGTCAACCTCATCCGCCGCCCCGCCGATGGCGTGGTCAATGCCAACGGCAAGGTGACGGCGGAGCAGGAGTGGAGCGACCTTGTGCCGTTCAGCACCGAGACGCAGGTGGTCACCATCAAGTGCGACGGCACGGTCACCGCCCATGTGCAGCACGCGTTCGCCGCCGAGAGCGTGGGCAAGACCATCAAGACCTATTACGGCATGCAGAGCCGATACTTGGGCGACCGGGTGCTCACCATCGGAGGGGCATACAAAACGCCGACCCCTTACACTGGGGTGACTCCTTTCAAGAAAAGCGGCCATGAGACGTTCGACCGCTTCATCGAGATAAAAGACTCAACCGGGTGGTGCCAAAGCACGTGGCTGCGGCCGGACGTGGGCATCGGAGACCACCGGCATGTGGGCAGCAACGACAACATCTTCCAGACCGAAAGCAGCGGCAACAAAGGCAAATATTACCACCGCATGGTGAGCGGCCTCGAAATCACGGATGGGCTGAACTACGAATGGGAGGGCGTGTACTCATGGTTCCGCAATTCGTCGGCAATCATGCAAGCCATCGAGATCGCCGCCGTTCAAGCCAGCGGAGGAGGTGGAGACATGTCCAACTACTACACCAAGCCGAGCGGCGGCATCCCTGCGAGCGACCTTGCGGCGGCGGTGCGGGCCTCGCTGGGCAAGGCCGACACGGCGGTGCAGAGGCGAACGGTGGAAATGCCGACAATCACCGCCAGCTGGGTGTACACCGACAACGGCAATCCGTTCACGGCGCAGGAGCTTGAGGACTTGCTGGACACTTATTCTGCTGATTGGCGCAATGAGGCAGCGGCTATGACCTTGTACAACGCACTTGTGGCAGGCAATGGGGCTACGGTCACGCTTACAAAGGATTGCTATCAAGCATTCGTTTCTGCTGCAGATGACTTTGATACTGTAGGCTATGACTCATTTTATTCGGAAAATGGTGTCGAAAACAATCCCTCTCTTACCCCGACCAACTATGTCGTATTTGGCAAGATTGACAGCCTTGCGCCAGATATCGCCAATGTGGAATACACACAGGCGGATGAGTTTTTGTTTTCGTTCACCTGCCTGACCGACAACTGCGCGTTGACTTTGCCCAACGGCATCTACTACGGCAACGGCCTCGACTTCGATGCCGACAAGGCTGCTGGGCGCAGGTTTCAGGTGAGTATTTGCGACGGCATTGCGCTGTACGCTTTTGTTGACAATTCAAATGAGTGAGTTATGAGTAATGTAAGAAGAATGATGATGCGTGGAGGAAATGATTGGAAATCCATGTATTTCGGATTAATTGATAGGTCACTTGATGTTGAGCCTGTGTTCCCTGACGGACTTACCGAGATTAGAGATGATTTGTTCTTGGGTTTTCCAAACTTGGTCTCCGTCAGTGTGCCAAGCGGGGTTACATCAATAGGGCAAAACGCGTTTTATCAGTCTGGTTTGGAACAAATAGAACTTCCAAATGGGCTAAAAACCATAGGCGCGGCTGCATTTTGGGGGACAAAAATCACTAATATTGACATTCCAAACAGTGTTACAACAATAGGGCAAGCGTGTTTCCGAGCGTCGACGTTAACTCGACTCGTTCTACCTGACTCTATTACGAATGTTCCAGGACAAATTCTGTTTGGTAGTCTTGTCACTTACGTTGAGTTTGGACATAATGTGGCATCGATAGGCAATCAAGCCATGACAACTTGTAGTAAGTTAAAAACTTTTATCATTAAGACAGCAACACCTCCAACCATTGGCTCGTCATTAATTTCGGGGGCAACAGATTACAACATCTACGTGCCCGACGCATCGGTGGCAGCATACAAGGTCGCGAGCGGTTGGAGCGCGTTGGCAGACAGAATCAAACCAATGTCTGAATTGGGGGGGGGAGAGATAGTTGATTATCAACAAGTTACGGAGTGCTTGCACTCGGAAAGGAGTGCTGCATGAGCGCAATACGTAGAATGATGATTAGAAAGGCAGCGAAAGAGGACATCTACAAAGACTACATTAGTGTGTTTTTTGAGGTGGCAAGCGACACAACGCAAAACATATTCAGCAATCGAAGCGGTCAAGTTGTGGATGCTGTACTTGATGGTGTTGCAATCACGCTTCCAGCAAGCGGGCAGGGTAGTTCGCAAGTGCTCACTGCTGGCACGCACACGCTCAAACTGAAGGTGACAGGAGCGAATCGATTGCTTATGGGTATAGACAATATTGTCAAGGTGGTTGTTCCAGCAGAAAGCGAAGGGACTTGGTATCGTGGCCTTGAAATCAGCTATGCGTTGCGCGATGGCTTTTGGTGGTATCGTTCCTGTGAGATTGGGCAAAGTTTCTGCAGTTCCCCCACGAATCAAGTTTTAGGCAGCACTCTGTATGTAACTGATTACGACAATGCTGTGCGCAAATCGCCTTTCAGCAGTTTTGCGCAAATAGTAAAAATAGAGTAACGCTTTTGTTTAATCAAATACTTATTACAACAATGAAACACTTTTGTTTAACTAACTGATTTGACGAACTCTAATAGGGGCGCGTATATGCTCTTTCAGTTGCAACCAACAAAATACGACTATGACAGACTTTTTGAATTTTTGGAAAGCCGCCTTTGTGGCCATTGGCGGGTGGCTTGGCTGGCTGATAGGCGAGTTCAAGCCGACGTTCCCCCTCATCATTGTGGCGATAGTATTCATTGTTTATGATGCATGGACAGCCTACCAGCTGGACAAGCGAGTGAAGAAAATGTACCCCAACAAGGCGAAGCGACCTGCCAAGTTCACGAGTTTCGCTTTCGGCAAGGTAGTCACGGTCACTATTCCAAAACGCCTTGCGCTGATCCTGCTCGCGTTCCTCGCCGAACACTGGGTGTTCATTCATGTTCAAATCCCATTGTCATACGTCGCGACTGGTGTCATCTGCTTCGAGCAGTTTTGGTCTATACTGGAGAATGAAGCCAGTTGCCGAGACGCGAAAGAGAGCCGCTTTTGGAAAATCTTGCAGAAGATTACCATTGACAAGACCGAGCGGCATTTTGATGTTGAACTTGACGATTTGAAAAAGGAGGACGAGGCATGAATGTACTGAAGATTGGAAACAAGGGGCAAGATGTGAGAACCCTGCAACGAGCGTTGAGCCTTACCGTTGATGGCATTTTTGGGCCAAAGACCGAGGCGGCGGTCAAAGCGTTCCAGTCGGGACACGGCTTGGTCGCCGATGGCATTGTCGGCTCGAAGACATGGGCTGCTCTTGGAGTGACCGACTCAAGGTGTGTTGACCCATCTGTTATCTATGCGCCATTGAAAGCCTGCATCACAAGGACACCGAATAGGACAATAAAGTACCTCGCCATCCACTACACCGCTGGCGGCAGTTCCGCACCTGGCAGAGCAATCGGCATGAAAGACAGTTGGGAGAAGTCCAAGAGGGCGAGTGCCGACTTTGGTGTTGATGACCGTGACATGGTGCAGTTCAACCCAGACCCGAAGAATTACCGTTGCTGGAGTGTCGGTGACCCCAAGAACCCTTACAGTGGTGGCGGTCAACTCTACGGCACAGCAACCAACAGCAACACAATCTCAATCGAGATTTGCTCCTCGTTGGTCAGAGGGTATGACGCTTCAAAAGCAAACCACGATGGTTGGTACTACACGGATGCTGCACTTGCAAACGCCGTGAAGCTCGCCAAGATACTCATGGCGAAATACAACATTCCCATTGAGCGTGTTGTCCGTCACTATGACATATCGGGTAAGGTTTGTCCAGGTATTCGTGGTTGGAACAATGCACCTCTCTACACAAAGGAGGGCAAGAAGACTGCCAACAAGAACAACAGTGAGGCATGGTTGAACTTCAAGAGCCGACTCGTATGAAAAAGTACCTTGTAGGAGCATTGGCACTGGTCATTGCCGGTTGTGTGATATGGATACAGCAGACGCACATCGCTTCGCTGAAAGAAGAGAACGAGAGCCTTGTGCAGACAAAGGATGCTTTGCTCGACAGCGTGACCCACTACCGCACGAAAGACGGGCTGAATGCGGCAGAAATGGCCAGCATTCGCCTTACGGTTGATGAGTTAAAGAAGTACAGGGCGGAGGATTTGAAACTCATAGAGAGCCTTAAAACGAAAGGCAGGGACATCGAGCGGATTGTCACCGTCAACACCCACACGCATGACACCATTATGACCGTGCTTCGTGACAGCATCATCAGGCGAGATACGATAATGGAGCCAGTAAGGGCGATAGACCTTGACAAGCGGTGGTACTCCATTCACGGCTACATAGCCGCCGACTCACTCATTGGCACATTGAGTACCAGGTCGTCGTTGAAAATCGTTGAGAGCGTCAAATATAAGCGTTTCCTCGGCTTCTTATGGAAAACCAACAAGGTCAAGAGCCGAAAGGTGGACGTGGTGAGCCTCAACCCCAACGAAACCATAGAAGACATTGATTTCGTAGTAGTTGAAGATTGAATCAGATAGTGGTAAATTTTTCATGATTATTTGTTTAGAGACTTGTTAAACTGATTCCGCTGCGTAGTGATACGCGGCGGTTTTTGTAAAAAATATTAATTTTTCGATTTTATTGTGCGCAAATTTGCGTACATCAAAATTAATGCCTAACTTTGCACCATCTAATTCAGACGTGGGGGCAACACGATAAATTCTGCAGCTGAAAAAATGAAGACTAAAGAGACCAAAATCAACTGGAACGCTAATGGAAAGGAAGTATCCGTCACCATCATCCGCCGCCATGGCCGAAGGGGCGTGACCTACAACCTGGACGGTGACAAGTGCGAGGCCACCGAGATGGTGGACGACTACACGTTTGAGGTGATTGCAGCAGGCAAGCGGCTTGAGAACCCGGTGGTCATCGACTACGAGGGCGGCAAGGCCATCTACGGCTGCGTGTACATCAAGGAGCGCAAGACCCGCATCAACGTGACCGTGAGGATGACCGATGAGGTGGCCGCACAGATCGAAGCTGCGAAGGCCGAGCGGCTGACCGATGACATGAGCGATGACGAGCGCAAACAGATTCAGGCTGCCAAGGCGGCGGAGGCCGAAGGGCGTGTGCTTCCCCTCTCGGAGCTCAAGCGGAAGCGCAGAGCGTATAACGCCGCTTTCAACGATGGCGGCGAGGGGTACAACCCCTATGCCAACTATATTTCAGAAGAGTGGCTCGACGAACTAAAGAAAAAATACAAGTTCTAACAACATCATTACACAACTTAAAAAATAACACTATGGCTTTAGACCTAAACAACAAGAACGCCTACTATCTGCTCGGCAGATACGTTGCAGTCGTCGAGAGAAGCAACAACGAGCCGTTCACAAGCGGACAGCTCCACAACATTCAAGACAACCCTGCAAACTTGATGCGCTATGACCGCTTCAAGACAAAATTCATGGCCAGCCGTCAGCAGATCATGTCGAACTTGTCTGCTGAAGGCTGGCCCGACAAAGTGCTTGAAGATGCCGATGGTGGTCGCTTTTGGCTTGGCTACTACCATCAAAAAGCCGAGTTGCCGATGTTTGTTGAGAGCGTGACACATCACACTCCCGACAGGGTCGCCCCTGTTGAGAGTAACGAGATTGACGAGCTGCGTGACGCTTGACCTGCAACACCAGACAGACGCAAAGCGCCACCTCGCTGACTGGAAGGTCGGCGCTTTGTTCATGGAGGCCGGCACAGGCAAGACAAAAGTGGCGGTGGACATCGTTAACGCATCGCCATGCGACTTCGTGCTGTGGGTAGGCCCATTGCAGACCATACGACAGGGGCACGTTCCTGCCGAAGTAGAGAACCAGGGCTGGTTAAAGATGCCAGTCAAATATATCGGTGTGGAGAGCATCACGGGCAGTGACCGCATCTACCCGGAGGCGATGAACGAGTTGGAGCGTCACACCAGCCCATTCGTGGTGGCGGACGAGTCGCTGAAGATAAAGAACGCAGAGGCAAAGCGCACCAAGCGGCTACTTGAAATAGGCAAGCGAGTGGAGTACAAGTTAATCCTCAATGGCACGCCACTGAGCCGCAACCTGCTTGACTTGTGGTCGCAGATGGAGTTCCTCTCGCCGCTCATCCTCAACATGAGCCTCGCCCAGTTCAAGAACACCTTTTGCGAGTGGACGAGGATCACCAAGACCAACGGATGGCGAACCTACACGAAAGAATTCATCACCGGCTACGATAACGTGGATTACCTCTATTCACTCATCAGACACTATGTGTTCAAGGCCGACCTCAAACTCAACATTCTGCAACACTACCGCTATCGCAGCTACTGGATAGACGATGAGAGCAGGGCAGAATACCAGCGTATCAAAGAGAAATTTCTCGACGACGAGATGTTGGAATGGCGCAACAACAATATCTTCCTCGAAATGACGCAGAAGATGCAGCACACCTATTGTTGCACCGAGAGCAAGTTTGATGCGGTTCGGCGCATCCTTGCCGAGGACGATGTTGACCCCAAGCGGACGATCATCTTCTGTAAGTTCATCAAGAGCCGTGAGCTGTGTGAGCGACTGTTCCCCGAGTGCCTGGTACTGTCATACCAAAAAGACAGCCTCGGCCTCAACCTGCAAGAGTACAACGTGACCATCTATTTCGACAAGGTGTGGGACTATGCGTTGCGCACCCAGTCAACACGCCGCACGTTCCGCACAGGTCAAGAGCGCGACTGCCTCTACTTTGACCTCACGGGCGACGTGGGGCTTGAACGACTCATTGACCGCAACATAGACAAGAAAGTAACGATGAGCGAGTATTTCAAGAAAGCAACCAAAGAACAACTGCAGCAAGACCTATGAACGTATATGACGCATTGATACAACGGCTGGATTTCGTTTTCAGCGAGTTCGACAAGGTGGTGGTGTCGTTCAGCGGCGGCAAGGATAGCGGTGTATTGCTCTCGATCACGATGGACTATGCCAGACGCACGGGCAACCTCGGCAGACTTGCAGTTTACCACATGGACTATGAGGCTCAGTACACCAAGACCACCGAATATGTTGACAGGGTATTTGACGCGCTGCCTGCCGAGGTGGAGGGCTTCCGTGTGTGCCTACCCATCAAGGCCCAGTGCTCAACGTCCATGTTTCAGGCGTACTGGCAGCCGTGGAAGATGAGCGAGAAATCAATATGGTGCCGGCCGATGCCGACAAAGCACGTCATCAACGAGAACAACTTCCCGTGGAACTTTGACTACGAGATTAGCGACTACGACTTCAACATTAAGTTTGGCAAGGCTGTCTATCCCGGCAAGAAAGTGTGTTTCCTGGTCGGCATACGCACGCAGGAGTCTTTGAACCGATGGCGCACAATGAATAGACGCTTTGCTGTCAATGAGTATAAAGGTGCGCGTTACACCACTATTATTACCGACAACCTCGTCAACGCGTACCCATTGTTTGACTGGACTGTTGAGGATGTATGGACAGCCAATGCACGTTTCGGTTACGACTACAACAAAGTTTATGACCTCATGTATCTTGCCGGTGTTCCGTTGGCTAAGATGCGTGTCGCGTCCCCATTCAACGACTGCGCACAGGATGCGCTAAAGCTGTACAAGGTGCTGGAGCCCGACACATGGGGGCTGCTTGTTGGCAGGGTCAACGGGGTTAACTTCACTGGCTTGTATGGAGGGACCACGGCTATGGGCTGGAAGAAGATAACCAAGCCGCCGCACTTCACATGGAAGCAGTATATGTACTTCCTGCTTGGCACACTGCCAGAGGAAACGAGGAACAACTACCTCTACAAACTCGGCGTGAGTATCAAGTTTTGGCGTGAGCGTGGTGGCTGCCTGTCCGATGAGACGATTGCTGAGTTGAGAGCCGCCGGAGTAGATATAGCGGTTGGTGATGGTACCAACTACAAGACCAGCAAGAAACCTGTGCGCATGGAGTACCTCGACGACATTGACATCAAGGAGTTCAAGGACATCCCAACCTATAAGCGGATGTGTATCTGCATTATCAAGAACGACCACCTTTGCAAGTACATGGGTTTCTCACTGACCAAAGACGAGATGAGAAGAAGAAAGACTATTCAAGAAAAATATAAAGACCTATGACATCACCAGTTTACAATATTGTGGCCATCCCCATCGAGAATATTCAGGCGAACAGCTACAATCCAAACCATGTGGCACCTCCCGAGATGAAGTTGCTATATGAGAGTATCAAGGAGGATGGTTACACCATGCCGATTGTGGTTTATCCGCTTGGCAATGGCAAATATGAGATAGTTGACGGCTATCACCGCTACACCACCATGTTGTTGCATCGCGACATCTACGAGCGAGAGGGCGGGAAGCTTCCGTGCAGTATCATAGACAAGGATAAGAGCAATCGCATGGCCAGCACCATACGGCACAATCGCGCTCGAGGCAGCCATTCGATAGAGTTGATGATGAATATTGTCAGCGAGTTGAAGAAAGCAGGTATGAGCGACGCGTGGATCATGAAAGAGATAGGTATGGACGCTGATGAGTTGTTGCGCTTCAAACAACTCTCGGGGCTTGCCGAGTTATTTAGCAATAGAGAATTTTCAAAAGCAGAGATATGAACCAGTACAAAGTAATCATCACATTTAACGATGGCGACCAAATCCAATCCAAAGTCGCCGCATGGAACCAGAGTGATGCGCTCCAGCGCATAATGACAAACGAGCAGGCGGTCGAATTTATCGCTTCGCATGACGATGTGAAGAATGTAGATATTTCTTACATCGGCGAGTACAAGGATGTGCCGGACGATCCTCAGCGTTTTGTCCTTTCGCCATCACAAGAACGAGATGGCTGGCTTGTCGCCGCAGACAGGAAGACAAACATGGTTTTTATATTCATGGAGGGAGTGTTCCCCGACAGCGTGGAATATAAGCCTCTTGAAGATATGTCACCGTTGGACTGTGCTACTGCTGTGCGTGAACTCGGTGACTGGCTGCGGTTATATCACCCCGATGTATTGGAGGACCGATGTGAAGCGACAAGGTATATCAACCGCAGCCGTATAGGCCAACTCATTGCCGATGCTCGCCGCAGACAGGGCTTGTCTATCCGTGAACTTGCCGAGCGCAGCGGTGTGTCGTACCAGAACATCACGAAAATCGAGAATGGCAAGTACAATGTATCAATCGACATCCTCGGCAAGCTGTGCCGGGCTTTGGACTTGAAGATCGACCTCAACGGATTATAAAAAGCCCCTGCCGGGCAAAAGCAGGGGCGCAACGCATTTTCAACAGCACTTAGGTATTCTTGCGTTACACCTGATAATACCGAGAAAGTAGCATAAGGTTCGCCCTTGTGTTACTTTTTCGTGAAAAGTTAACATATCGCCGGCAACGTGTTAAAAAAATAGTGACACCGAACCTCACGGCCCAGCGTCACACAAGTCAAACATTTTAATTCACCTTTGCAGATGAACCAAATGCGCTGCAAAGGTACTAAAAATTTCTCGTTGAGGCGATAAAGTCGCACACTTTTCTCACGCATGCGGTAGCCATTTCAGGCGTGACCTTGATGTAGGCAAACAGCATCTTGTTGTGTCCACCGCCCAGTGAGTGACCAAGAACATAGTCAATCACACTCTCACTCTCGCCCAGGGCAAAGGCGTGCTGTGCAAAAGACTTGCGAGCCGAATAGAACGTAAGCCCCGGAAGTCCATAGTCATCACGATAGGAACGCACCGTGCGGACCATTGAGTGGCACTGGTGTATGTCTGCCGCCTTATACATCTTCAACTTGCCGTCCTCCCCCTTGTACTTGTCGATAATGGGCTTCGCCTCTGATGGTATCTCAAACTCTACATAAGGATTGACCTTTGTCTTTCGTTCTGTCTTCGTGCGGACGTAGTGCAGCGTATCTGCACACACGTTGAAGTTGATGTGAGCAAGGTCTATGAGGGTGATGCCGCCGAGGTAGTAGGACAGCATGAACAGGTCACGGAACTTGTTATAGCCTCTGCGGTTCGTCTTGTTGTCGCGAATGAACCTCACCTGGTCGGGAGTAAGCCAGTTCTGCCTCACGGCAACTACTCGCTGGTAGCAGCCCTGTGTTGGCGGTATGCGGAAATCGGTGTAACCGTTCATTTGGCAGAACTTGACGATCTGAGAGAGCAGTGTCACCTGCGTCTGCAGAGTGATGGGTGCAATCTCGGCTCCACGTTTCTTCATGAAGCGTTGGACCATGAGTGGAGTGAGATGTGACATGAACGTTGTTTCGGGGATAACTGACGTGATGGACTTGAACTGGGCTCGGTAGCGTTCTTTGGTGGTGTCCTTTGCTGTTGACACCTCCAGCATCTCCTCGAAAGCCGACCGCAACGTGTGCGTCTTCTTGGCCCGCGTGTGCAGGATTGTGGCAACCAGCTCGGCGCAGGTCATTCCCTCGGTGTAGGGAGTCTCGTCGATGATGCGCTGCACCTCCTGCATACGCTGGAGCAGCTTCGTGTTGAGATAGGTAGCATCGTCACGTTTGACGATCTTGCCGTTTTTCCACTCTTTGGTGGAGTTGATGATGACATCGGTGAGGATGTAGCGGGTCTGTGAGCGGTGAGCCACCGCGATACGGACTTTGTGTCTTCCGTCCTTGAGTGCCTTGCCGGGCACTACTGTCAATGAAAGTGTAGCCATAATTTTACGACAATTTTTCGACAATTATCGGGAAACAAAAACGCCAAATCGGCAATTTTTGGGCAATCAGTTCAGCCCCAAATTTGGAGTTGTTTCCCATTTAATCTACTGATTAAGTCGCTAAAAGTTCGCTACTTACAAGTATTTAGGCAAATAAGTCGATATTTATCACTCTACTTAGTGCAAGTTGAGCGAAAAAGCAAAGCTTGCTTTGATTTTTCCGAAACGCAGCCTAATTTGGGCGAAGCCAACATGAGTGCAAACCGAGCACAATGCATCAAGCAGCTTCGATGGGCCGAAATCGGCAAAATCGCGCACGATACTTGCGCAAGTTGGAAAAAAGCCATATATTTGCAGCATATTTTGTGCCAAGCGCCGCAGTTTTGGCATCTTGAATCATGCAATCTCTGCCAAGAATATGATTATCCGTCAGTGTCCTCCCCGCAGCATCGTGGTGCGCCGGCAGCGCATCGTGCTCGACCATGCCTGGGTGATGGGCATCGTGAACGTGACGCCCGACTCGTTCTATGCGGCAAGCCGCTGCCCCACCCCAACGGAGGTGGAAGCGCTGGTGCGCCGGCTGGTGGACGAGGGCGCCGACGTGGTCGACGTGGGGGCATGCTCCACGCGTCCCGGGGCTGAAGTGGTGAGCGAAGACGAAGAACTCGAGCGCCTGGGCATGGCGCTCGCCGCCGTGCGGCGCGTGGCGCCAGAGGTCTATGTGTCGGTCGACACGTTCCGCGCCCGTGTGGCGCAGGAGGCGGTGCTGGGCATGGGGGCTGACATGGTGAACGATGTGGGCGGCGGCGACCTTGACCCGCTGATGTGGCCCACCATGGCGCGCCTGCAAGTGCCCTACATCGTGATGCACATGCGCGGCACCCCGGCCACCATGCAGCAATTCACGCACTACGGCGATGTGGTGGCCGACGTGGTGGCCGACCTGCGACAAAAGCTTTTGCGCCTGCGCGAGGCCGGCGTCGACAACCTGATTGCCGACCCGGGCTTCGGATTCGCCAAAACGCTCGACCAGAACTACGAGCTGCTCATGCGTCTCGACGCCTTCGACGCGCTCGACGCGCCGCTGCTGGTGGGCGTGTCGCGCAAGTCGATGGCCACTCGCCTGCTCGGCATCGCGCCCCACGACGCCCTGCCGGCCACCACGGCGCTCCACACCGCCGCGCTGCTGCAAGGGGCACACATCCTGCGTGTGCACGACGTGCTGGCTGCAGTGCAGGCTCGCTCACTGGTCGAGAAAATGATTTCGGTATCGACTCCAGACTCATTCATAACGTAACAAGATGACTGCAACCATATCACTGTTCGCCTTCAGCATGTTTTCGGCCTTCGGCGTCATCGACCTGATCGACATCCTGCTCGTGGCCACCCTGCTGTTCTACCTCTACCGCACGATGAAGGACACCGGCTCGATCAACATCTTCCTAGGTGTGCTGGCCTTCGTGATCCTGTGGGTGGTGATGTACAAAATCCTGCAAATGCGCCTCATAGGCACAATCATGGACAAGTTCATCAACATCGGCATGATTGTGCTCGTGATTCTCTTCCAGGACCAAATCAAGCGTTTCCTCATCGAGCTGGGCTCGCACAAGGGCTGGGGATTCATCAGCAACGCGTTCCGCCACAAGTCGGCCACCGACGAGGACAAGCGATGGGTGATGCCCGTGGTGTATGCCTGCATGAGCATGTCGAAGTCGAAGACCGGTGCCCTGATTGTGGTGCAACGCCAGATTCCGCTCGACGACTACGAGCACACCGGCGACATCATCGACGCCAACATCAACACGCGGCTCATCGAGAACATCTTCTTCAAGAACAGCCCCCTTCACGACGGTGCCCTCATCATTGCCGACAACAAGGTGAAGAGCGCCGGCTGCATCCTGCCCGTGTCGCACGACACGAGCCTGCCCCGCTACCTGGGCCTTCGCCACCGCTCGGCGCTGGGCATCGCGCAGGCCACCGACGCCATTGCCATCGTCGTGAGCGAGGAGACGGGCAATATCTCCTACGCCCACAAGGGCGTGCTGCATCAAAAACTCTCGAGCACTGACCTCGAGCACGCCCTCTCGGCGCTGATGGAGTGAGGCACTGAACGAAATGAACCGAGCAAACAACACAACCACATCATGTTTCAAATTCAAGACACCCTGGTGAGCCTCGACCTGGTTGAGCGCCACTTTTGCTGCGACCTGTCGACATGTCTGGGCGCATGCTGCATCGAGGGCGATGCCGGCGCGCCCATCACCGAGGGCGAGCGCGACGAACTGGAGCGAGTGCTGCCCGCCGTGTGGGCCGACCTGCTGCCCCGCGCCCAGGAGGCCATCACCGAAGGCGGAGTGGCCTACCGCGACCCCGAGGGTGAGTTGGTGACGCAAATCGTGGACGGCAAGAACTGCGTCTTCAGCTGCTATGAGCCGGGCGGACTGTGCTCGTGCGCCCTCGAGCGCGCCTACCGCGCCGGGCGCATCGGTTTCCGCAAGCCCATGTCGTGCTTCCTCTATCCAGTGCGTGTGAAGCAGTACGACGGCTACGCGGCCGTGAACTACCACCGCTGGAAGATATGCAAGTGCGCCGAGGTGCTGGGACGCAAGCAGGGCCTGCGCGCCTACCAGTTTCTGCGCGAGCCACTCGTCGAGCGGTTCGGGCAGCCGTGGTACGACGAACTGGTGGCCAACTGCGAGGCATACATCGAGCAGTATCTAGGCGGCGGCCAATAAGCGCACACCCTTATAATAAGGTCCGACAAAAATAACGCCACAAGGGGCGGATTGTGAATTATTTTGTAATTTTGCAAACTGAATAATCTATTAACTCCATAATACCGATTTATGAAACTATTAAAAACAATCATCATGCTATCGACAGCGGCGCTGCTCTCCACCGGGTGCAGCGAACAGGGCGGCGGCTCGAGCACACTCATCGAGAAGCCGGAAGTGAAACTTGAGAACGGGCACTTCACGCCCGAGGTGCTCAACGCCTTCGGACGCGTGAGCGACCCGGTGGTCTCGCCCGACGGCACGAAGGTGCTCTACGGCGTGCAGTACATGAGCGTGGCCGAGAACAAGGGCAACCGCGAGCTATGGGTGGCCGACCTGAACGGCGACAACGCCAAGCGGCTCACCAAGACGCCCAACAGCGAGTCGAACGCCGTTTGGTTCGACGGCGGAAAGCGCATCGCTTTCGTCTACAAGGACAACAAGGAGGGAGCCGTGCCGCAGATGTGGGTCATGGACGCCGACGGCGGCAACCGCAAGTGCGTGAGCAACATGGAGAACGGCATCGAGGGCTTCGTGCTCTCGCCCGACGAGAAAAAGGTGGCGCTCATCTCCACCGTGAAGTATGGCAAGACGGCCCAGGACCACCACCCCGACCTCGACAAGACCGAGGCACGCATCATCGACGACCTGATGTACAAGCACTGGAACGAGTGGGTGAAGGAAATCCCCCACCCCTATGTGGCCGACTTCGACGGCTCGCAGGTGAGCAACGCCAAGGACGTGCTCGAGGGCACACAGTTTGAGTCGCCCATGCGCCCGTGGGGCGGCGTGGAGCAGCTGGCCTGGACCCCCGACAGCAAGTCGCTCATCTACGTCTGCCGCAAGAAGGTGGGCGTGGAGTATGCCACCAGCACCAACAGCGACCTCTACCAGTTCAACACCGACAACGGCACGACGGCCAACCTGACGGAGGGCATGATGGGCTACGACAACAACCCCATCGTGAGCAAGAGCGGCAAGCTGGCCTGGCTCTCGATGGAGCACGACGGCTACGAGGCCGACAAGAACCGCATCTTCATGATGGACAGAATAGGCGGCGAGAAGGTGGACCCGAGCCGGCACTGG
>CAMVDK010000038.1 GCA_947166165.1 uncultured Porphyromonadaceae bacterium | reverse complement strand
CGCTGCTGGCGGCCATCGGAGTTGATATTACGTGAATTTCTGGGATTTCACGGATTACGTGAAATCTTGGGATTTTATGGTTTACATGAATTATCACGAATTATCCATAAATTTTCAATAAATATTGTATTATAATTCATGGCTAATTCATGATAATTCATGGAGTATAAAAACTGCCGCAATCCTTTTATTTGTGCGAGCCAATGCTTCGGCAACCGGGCGTGACGGGTCACCCGCCGCAGGATGCGCCGCCGCTCTGGGTTTTGCGGTTCTGAGTTCCTTTCAATGGGGACAACACATCCATCGTTCCAAAAAAAATCGGTTCTCATACAACAAAAACTAGACTTCGATTGTCTATTTAGTGATGAGAGAATCGGAGCATACAACTAGGCTGTCGTTGGTCGAGCGTTGCCGTCGCGGCGAACGTGATGCCTTTCATGCCCTATACTCAAACCACTATCATCAACTATTCAAAACAGCACAGCATTATGTCGACAGTGAAACTGCGCGCGACATCGTGCACGATGCCATGATCATTGCCATCACCTCCATTGGCTCACTTCGCGACCCTAACCACCTGGAGGCATGGCTGAACCAAATTGTGCGCAACATCGCACTTAACCACATCAAGCACAACAGCGTGATTCAGACGCTGCCTCTCGAAGCGGCTTCACATGTGCCTGACGAAGCAACTGACGACGCACCCATACCATTTGAGGTGCTGATGACAATGGTTGAGCGACTGCCGAATGGCTATAAGCAGGTCTTCAGGTTGAAAACGCTGGCTGGCATGAACCACGACGAAATCGCTCATCAGTTGGGAATCAGCAGCAGCACCAGCCGCTCGCAATTCTACCACGCCCGTCGATTGCTCAGCACAATGATCCATCACTGGTGGATGCCGGTCGCCATCATCGCAGTAGTGGCGCTCTGCCTATTGATTGGCAATGACACCAAACACGCCGAAACCGCCGGCCAGCCTAAAGTGGCAGATAACACCACTGTTGAGATGGTAGACACCAGTCCCACTTCGACAAGCAATGAAGTCGCACCTCATCCTCACCCATATGGCACAACGCTATCTGTTAACCCCTATTCGACCGAACCCAAAGCGAAAGAGGATGCATCTGACACGCTGAGTGCTCCCCTGACTGTAGACTCTATTCCTGCGGCAAGAGTGGATTCGGCTGGTCAAAAAATTGTTCCATCACCCAGTGTGAATGATTTGAAACTGGCAGAGGATAACACCTTGTGGAAGGATAGCGGGCAGTCGAGCCGCAATCTGTCGTTGTCGCTTGCGTTCAATGGCTTGCCTCATCAAGCCGACGTCTCGCAAGGTGCTTCGATTCAAGCATTGTCGTCGATGGCACCATCTGCAGGCTCTGACATTGCTTCCGAGGTGGTGAGCTTCGATAATTGGTCTGACTATTATTCCTTTATGGCCGAGGAGACATTGATCAATCCAACCGAAGAGAACCGCTCGCTTAAGCAAATCGCAGCCAGCAATGCCGTCGGGAATCCGCAACAACACATTGAGCGGCTAACTCACCACGATTTGCCGTTCACGGTGAGCCTGGCCTTGAACAAAACAGTAACCAATCGCTGGAGTGTGGGCACGGGCTTGAGTTATTCCCATTTGCACTCGGTCTTTGACCTGGGTTACTCGCAAGCGCTCATCCGCGATTCCCAAACGATACATTACTTAGGAGTTCCGGTGAACACTTCCTACACATTACTGCACCATCCACGATTCTCGCTCTATGGCACCGTAGGCGCCACACTCGACATCCCCGTCGCGAGTTCACTGACTACGCTGCATCTGTTGATGGGCCAAACCACTTTCTCACGTCAGCAGCACCTGAGCGTTCCCGTACAATGGTCGGTGAATGCTGGTCTGGGTATTCAGTACAATTTCACGCCCCACATCGGCATCTTTGCTCAGCCAGGCGTGACTTACTACTTCAATAACGGCGTTCAGACCTACCGCTCCGACCATCCGTGGAACCTGACCATCCCCATTGGGCTGAAATTCACTTGGTGACATGCAGCAATTCTCTTTCCTGATTGTCAAATTAGGTAAAAGAGAATTGCTCAATGATATCAACCACACATCAGCATCAATGCCCTCTATGTGGGAGTAAGGAGTTAAAACCATATCTAACCGCTACCGACCGCTTGACCTCGGGCGAGGATTTCCAAATCGTTCAATGCCGGCATTGCGGCTTTTTATTCACGCTCGACGCTCCGCCGCCGTCGATGATAGGCCGATACTATGGCACACCCGATTACAGGCCCCACGGTTTGAGCCGTGGCTTCATATCCATGCTCTACCGCCTAGTGCGCAATGTGATGCTGCGCTGGAAAAGCCGATTGATACACCGATATCAGCATCATGGTGGGCTGATTATCGACATCGGTGCTGGCACGGGCGAATTTTTGGCATATATGCGAAGGTGCGGCTGGCAGGTCGGCGGGTGTGAGCAGAGCGAGGTGGCACGGGAATACGCTCGGAAACAGCATGATTTGGTGCTCGACGGCGATGTCATGCAGGCTGCGTATGCCAGTTCGAGCGCCGACGTGATCACGGCATGGCACGCCATAGAGCATATCCACGACTTGCCGGAACTGTGCGGGCGCCTGCGCCATTGGCTAAAACCCGACGGTTTGCTTGTGATTGCCGTGCCCAATGCTAATAGCTTTGATTCAGAATATTACGGAGAGCAATGGGCGGCGTGGGATGTGCCCAGGCATCTATGGCATTTCTCTTTCGAGACCATGAGCAAGCTTGCCGACGCGCAAGGTTTCAGATTGATTGCTTGCCATGCGCTGCCTTTAGACGCTTGCTACGTCAGTCTGTTGAGCGGTGAGAACAAGTTCTTGGCGCTTGCATGCGGTGTGAGATTCGCGCTAAAAGGCTTCGTTGCACCTCGAAAGGCAAGTTCACTGATTTATGTTTTCAGAAAGGCTCAAGAAGAACAAAAGTCGGTCTGATTTCATGTTGATGAGTTGCGTATAAGTTCAAAAAGCAGTAACTTTGCGGCCAAAATTCGGTGAACCCCACCACTATCAATGCTCAACACCCTCAACGTCATCGACTGGAGCCTGATTGCGCGTCAGTTTGTCTACGACCCGCAGTCGCCCATGATATTCAGCAGCGGTCTGTTTCTGTGGCTGGCTGCTGCGTTCCTCGTGGTGTATGCCGCGCTGCACCGGCGCAACACGCTGCGCCTGGCCTTTGTGACGGCCTTCAGCTACTATTTCTACTACAAGTCGAGCGGATTCTACTTCTTCCTGCTGGCGCTGGTCACGTGCAGCGACTTCGTCATCGCGCAGGTGATGGCTCGCACCTCGCGCCAGGCGGCCCGCAAGTGGCTCGTGGCACTGAGCCTGTCGGTGGACCTGGGCCTGCTGGGCTACTTCAAGTACACCAACTTTCTGGGTCACATCTTTGCCAGCGTGAGCGGGCAGGCGTTCCACGACATGGACATCTTCCTGCCGGTGGGCATCTCGTTTTTCACCTTCCAGTCGCTGAGCTACACCATCGACGTGTATCGCGGCCGCATCCAGCCGCTTGAGCGGCTGCTCGACTATGCGTTCTATGTGTCGTTCTTCCCGCAGCTGGTGGCCGGCCCCATTGTGCGCGCGGCCGACTTCATTCCGCAAATCCGCCGTCCGCTGCTCGTCACGCGGCAGATGGTGGGCACGGGCATGTGGTTCATCGTGTGCGGCTTGTTCAAGAAGGCCGTCATCAGCGACTACATCAGCGTGAACTTCGTGGAGCGCATCTTCGACAATCCCGCGCTCTACAGCGGCCTGGAGAACCTGATGGGCGTGTATGGCTACGCGCTGCAGATTTACTGCGACTTTTCGGGCTACAGCGACATGGCCATCGGCATCGCGCTGCTGCTCGGGTTCCACTTCAACATCAACTTCAACAGTCCCTACAAGAGCGCGTCGGTGACCGAGTTCTGGCGCCGGTGGCACATCTCGCTCAGCTCGTGGCTGCGCGACTACCTCTACATCTCGCTGGGCGGCAACCGCAAGGGCAAGGTGCGGCAGTATGTGAACCTGATGCTCACCATGCTCCTGGGCGGACTGTGGCACGGCGCGTCGTGGAACTTCGTGGTGTGGGGCGGGCTGCACGGCGCCGCGCTGGCTGTGCACAAGATGTGGATGACCGTCACCGGGCAGCGGCTGGGCACGCCGCACCGCCACCGGTGGGTGCAGCTGCTCTGCGTGGTGGCCACGTTCCACTTCGCCTGCCTGTGCTGGATTTTTTTCCGCAACAAGGAGTTTGCCGGCTCCGTGGCCATGATCGGGCAGATTGCCACCAGTTTCCACCCCGAGGTGTTCGGGCAGCTCGTGACGGGCTACTGGCAGGTGATGGCGCTCATGGCCGTCGGATTTTTGCTCCACTTCGCGCCCGACAGCTGGGAGCAGCGCTGCAAGCAGGCCTTCGCACGGCTGCCCATGGTGGCCTATGTGGTCATCCTTGTGGCTATTGTGGTGCTCATCGCCCAGGTCAAGAGCAGCGACATCCAGCCCTTCATCTACTTCCAGTTCTGAAGCGCTGAATACGCCCTGAAATGTTAAAGCCTGTGAACAACGTGACAAATTGTCACGTTGTTCCGATTATTATTTGTACCTTTGCCGTCCCAAAACGAATAACCCCATGAGCGAGACCACCAAGAGGACCGTACTCGACTACGACGACATACGCCAGATGGCACCCTTTTTCGACGGCAAGCCCCGGCTGGTGGCCTGGCTGATGAAGCTGCTGGCAGTGGACAAGGTGAACTGGATCCACGACCACAACTTCGACACGCCGGGCGTGCCCTTCACGCAGGGCCTGCTGCGCGACCTTTCCATCACGATGCAGGTGCGCGGCCAGGACGTGCTCGACCACCTGCCCGAGGGCGGGTTCATCACCGTGTCGAACCACCCCTTCGGCGCGCTCGACGGCATCATGCTCATCAAACTCGTGGGCGAGCACCGCCCCGACTTCAAGGTGATGGTGAACATGATTCTGAACCACATCACCGCCATGCGCCCCAACTTCATCGCCGTCGACGCGCTGGCGAGCGACGACCCCGCCAAGCGTGCCGTGTCGATGCAGGGCATCGCCGAGGCCATCCGGCAGGTGCGCGGCGGGCATCCGCTGGGATTCTTCCCCGCCGGGGCCGTGTCGAAGTTCACCAGCGGCCTGCGCATCGAGGACCGCGAGTGGCAGCCGTCGGTGATGCGCATCATCCAGAAGCTCAAGGTGCCCGTGGTGCCCATCTACTTCCACGGCCACAACAGCCTGCTGTTCACCGTGCTGGGCATGATCGACTGGCGGCTGCGCACGCTGCGGCTCCCGGCCGAGGTGTTCCGCCGCAAGGGCGACACGTTCCGCATCAGCGTCGGGCAGCCCGTCGCTCCCGAGGCCATCGCCGGGCACACCACGCCCGAGAGTCTCGCCGACTTCCTCAAGCAGAAAACCTATTCCATGAAACATTGGGAAAAATAATCCACAGCCTTCCAAACAATCATCACTATGCCAAGCACCAGAGACCACATTCAAGCTATCAAACGCCAGTACTCCATCATCGGCGACTCGCCCCAGCTCACCGCAGCCATCGAGCGCGCGCTGCGCGTGGCTCCCACCGACTTCTCGGTGATTGTCATTGGCGAGAGCGGCACGGGAAAGGAATTCTTCCCCAAAATCATCCACGACAACAGTCCGCGCAAGCATAAGAAATACATCGCCGTGAACTGCGGGGCCATCCCCGATGGCACCATCGACAGCGAACTCTTCGGCCACAAGAAAGGCGCCTACACCGACGCCACCTCCGACCGTAAAGGCTACTTCGAGGAGGCCGACGGCGGCACCATCTTCCTCGACGAGGTGGCCGAGATGCCGATGAGCACCCAGGCCCGGCTGCTCCGTGTGCTCGAGAGCGGCGAGTTCATACGCATGGGCGAGAACACCCCGCGCAAAACCAACATCCGCGTGGTGGCCGCCACCAACAAGGACGTTGAGCAAGCCATCAAGGAGGGGCGCTTCCGCGAAGACCTCTACTACCGCCTCTCCACCGTCACCATCACGGTGCCGCCCCTGCGCGAACGCGGACGCGATGTGCTGCTGCTCATGCGCAAGTTCCTGCACGAATTCGAGGAAGACACTCATTCGCAGGCCGTCAGCTTCACCGACGACGCACGGCAAAGGCTGGCCGACTACCATTGGCCTGGCAACGTCAGGCAGCTGAAAAACGTGGCCTACCAGCTGGGGCTCTTCGAATCCGGCAACACTGTCGACACCGCCACCCTGAACCACTATCTGCCCAACGACGGGAAGCCGCAGCTGCCAGCCATCATGGCCAACAGCCAGTTCGACTACACCAAGGAGCGAGAACTCATCTTCATGCTTATCAAGCAGATGCAGCACGAAATCGACACGCTCAAGGATACTGTGACCGACGGCACCCAGCACGCCACCATACACGTTGGGGCCAACGTGGACGAACTCCAGCGCGAGGTGCACCAGCTCACAGCCTCACACCTCACCGAGGACATCGAGCCCGACGACAGCACAATCGTGCCGGCCATCGCCCGGCTCCATGGCGGCAACCACCTGACGAACCCGCACGGCAACGTCCACGAGGTGCACGCCATGGAAGTCGAGCCCTTGCACGAACCGCATCGCGAGCACCAGCACATCAAGACGCTCGACGAAACCGAACGCGACACCATCATCGAAGCCCTCCACCGCAACAACGGACGGCGCAAGCGCACCGCCGAGGAACTCAAAATCAGCGAGCGGACGCTCTACCGCAAAATCAAGGAATACGGACTCGAACGCCAATGAAACGACTGGCCTCACTATTCGCACTGATGGCTCTCATGCTGGCCACCAGCGGCTGCTACACCTTCAATGGTGCGTCGATCGACTACAACGTGTACCGCACCATCTCGCTCGGCGACTTCCCCATCCGGGCCGCTCTGGTCTACCCGCCGCTGCAGCAGCTGTTCGAGAACCGACTCACCGACATGATAGCCCAGCAGACGCGGCTGCGCGTGGTAGACAGCGCCAACAGCGACCTGCGCCTCGAGGGCGAAATCACCGGCTACAGCCTCTCGCCGCAGGCCGTGGGCGAAGACGCCTACGCCAGCCAGACACGCCTCACCATCACCGTGCGCGTCAAGTACACCGACAACCGCAACGACCAGCTCTCGAAAGACCTCACTTTCAGCGCCTATCGCGACTTCTCGAGCACCGAGATGCTCACCGATGTGCAGGACGAACTCTGCAGCCAAATCAGCAAAGACCTCGCCGACCTCATCTTCAACGCCACCATCGGCGACTGGTGAGCCAACGGCAACACTCATTTCACCCGAGAATCATGGACGAAGCCCTCATCACCCAACTGCGCCTCGCACTCGACAACGACCAGGCACCCGTCGACGCTCAATGGGTCGACCAGATGATGCAACGCTACCCCTACTTCGACGTGCCGCTGCTGCTCTACCTGAAGCGCAACCCGTCGGCCCCTGGCCGCGAGCAGCGGCTCGCCCGGCTCGCCATCACCTTTGCCGACCGCCGCACGCTGGCGCTCCAGCTGGGCGAGGGCATGGAGGCCTTCGCGCACTTCTATCCCGACGAACCCGAACCCGTGACCCCCGACACCGACACCACCATCGACCGTTTCCTGAGCAGCTACGGCAGCAGCAGCCCAAAGGAAATAGCCGCCCTCGAGAGCGCCATCTTCAACCCCATGCCCGACTATGCCGACGTGCTCGCCGCGCAAGAGCGCGAGCAGGGAGGTTCCAAGCAGCCGGCAGCCACCAGCGAGCAGGACGAACGCATCAACCGCTTCATCGAGCAGAGCATCCAGCAAGAGAAGCAGGCCTCGGCGGCCGCCACACAGCACCACATCGACGAAAAAGAGAAGCAGGAAATCGCCGATGCTCCCGTCCACCAGGCCGAAAATGCCGACCCCACCGACGATTCCATGCTCAGCGAAAGTCTCGCCAAAATGTATATCGCACGACAAAAATATTCGCAAGCCCTCGAAATTATTGAAAACATAAGTTTGAATTTTCCAGAAAAAAGTATTTACTTTGCAGACCAAATTCGTTTCCTTAGGAAGCTTGTGTGGCTAGAAAATAAACAAAAAACCAACAATAATAATTAAAATGTACACAGTTTTAGCAATTCTTATCTTAATTGCCTCGATTTTGCTGATTGGAGTTGTCCTTATTCAGAAGTCGAAAGGCGGCGGTTTGGCCTCCAATATGAGCGGCTATAACCAGCTCGCCGGTGTGAAACAGACCACCGATTTCATTGAAAAGGCAACCTGGGGACTGGCCATCTTCATCTGCGTGCTGAGCATCGCTTCGGCATTCGTGCAGGCCCCCAACATCATCGACGGCGGCCCGCAAATCAAGAAGCTGCCCACGCAGACCGAGACGCAGGCTCCCTCCTTCCCCACCGGTGGCGAGGCCAATCAGGCTCCCGCTTCCAATCAGGCCCCTGCCGCCAACCAGACTCCCGCTCAAAAGTAACCAGCGGGCAGCACAGCGCGTCCCACACGCTCACCCACTCCGTGGGACACTCCGCAAACCCACGCACGCACACCGCACTTTTTAGCTTCAAAGTGGGTGCGTGCTTTTGTGGTATATTCACATCACATTCATAACAAATCATGCACTCCAACAAGCGCATCGCCATCCACCTTCTGGCATCGGCCGCCCTGGCCCTGGCGGCCTGTACCAGCACCCACAGCGAAGCCACGTCGGCCCCCTCCACCCCCGACACCGCCGTCCGCCACGTCGAATTTGTGGCCGACAGCGCCAAAGCCTACGTCGACACCCAGTGCGCTTTCGGGCCACGCGTGCCCGGCACACCGGCACACAGCCAGTGCGCACAATGGCTCCAGCAGCAACTCACACGTTGGTGCGACACCGTCTACGCGCAGCACGCGCAGGTCACCACCTTCGACGGCACGCGGCTGAACATCACCAACCTGGTGGGCGCCGTCAACCCCGCCGCCCAGAAGCGCCTGCTGATTGTGGCCCACTGGGACTGCCGCCCCTGGGCCGACCAGGACCCTGACCCGGCACGGCGTCGCGAACCGGTAATGGGAGCCAACGACGCCGCCAGCGGCGTGGCCGTGATGCTCGAACTGGCACGCATCATGCATGCCCAGCGCCCCGAAGTGGGAGTGGACCTGCTCATGACCGATGCCGAGGACTGGGGACAGGAAAACGACGACGACAGCTGGGCGCTCGGCACCCAGCACTGGGCAGCGCATCCTCACGTCGAGGGCTACCAACCCGCTTTTGCCATCCTGCTCGACATGGTGGGCGCCCGGGGCGCACAGTTCGCCCCCGAGTACTTCTCCACGCAGTATGCCCCCAGCGCAGTGACACTCGTGTGGGACACCGCGCGGCAGGCCGGCTACGCCAATTTCTTCGTCAACCGCAGCGGAGGCGCGGTGACCGACGACCACGTGCCCATCAACCGCGCAGGCATCCCCTGCATCGACATCATCGACATGCGCGGCGACGGCTTCTTCAGCGGCTGGCACACCACCCACGACACCCCCGACGTCATCGACTCATCCACCCTCAAGGCCGTGGGGCAGACGCTCGCCAGCCTTATCTACAACTACTGATTGCCATGGCTCAGAACAACAGCGCACTCACGCCCATGATGAAGCAGTTCATGGACATGAAAGCCAAGCACCCCGACGCGGTGCTGCTTTTCCGCGTGGGCGACTTCTATGAGACCTATCTCGAGGACGCCGTCACGGCCTCCGAAATTCTGGGCATCACCCTCACCCGCCGGTCCAACGGCGGAGCGGCGGCCACCGAGATGGCCGGATTCCCGCACCACGCCCTCGACACCTACCTGCCCAAACTCGTGCGCGCCGGCAAGCGCGTGGCCATCTGCGACCAGCTCGAGGACCCCAAGCTGACCAAGAAACTCGTCAAGCGCGGCATCACCGAGCTGGTGACGCCCGGCGTGGTGGTGGGCGGCAACATCCTCGACCGCAAGGAGAACAACTTCCTGGCTGCTGTCCACTTCGGCAAGGCCATTGTGGGCGTGGCTTTTCTCGACATCAGCACCGGTGAGTTTCTCACCGCCGAGGGCAACATCGAGTATGTGGACAAACTGCTCAACAACTTTTCGCCCAAAGAGGTGCTCATCGAGCGGAGCAACCGCCAGCGGTTCGCCGACGACTTCACCGCCCACTACCTCACCTTCGAGATGGACGACTGGGTGTTCACACTCGAGGCGGCCACCGACCGGCTGCTGCGCCACTTCGAGACCAAGAACCTGAAGGGTTTCGGGGTCGACGGCATGCAGCAGGCCATCGTGGCCAGCGGAGCCATTCTGCACTACCTCGACCTGACGCAGCACACCCAGGTGCGGCACATCACCACGCTGGCCCGCATCGAGGCCGAGCGCTACGTGCGCCTCGACCGTTTCACCATCCGCAACCTCGAACTCGTGGCACCCATGAGCGAGGACGGCAAGTCGCTGCTCGACGTGCTCGACCGCACCCTCTCGCCCATGGGAGGGCGCATGATGCACCGCTGGCTGCTGTTCCCCCTCAAGGAGGTGGCCGCCATCGAACGCCGGCTCGACGTCGTGCAGCACTTCATGCGGCACACCGACGACCGCGAACTGCTCGCCGAGCAACTCGCCGCCGTGGGCGACGTGGAGCGGCTGGTGTCGAAGGTGGCCGTGGGACGCATCACGCCGCGCGAACTCGTGCAACTGCGCAGCGCACTGCAGGCTGTGGAACCCATCAAACGCATATGCGACAGCAGCGAGTGCAACGTGCTGCGCGCCCTGGGCGACCAGCTCAATCCCTGCCAACTCATCCGCGACCGCATCGCCCGCGAGGTGAACCCCGACGCTCCGGCACAGGTGACCAAGGGAGGCGTGATTCTCCCCGGAGTCGACCCCGAACTCGACGAGCTGCGGCAAATCACCCACAGCAGCAAAGACCTGCTCATGCAGGTGCAGCGCCGCGAGGCCGAGCGCACTGGCATCACCAGCCTCAAGATTGCCTACAACAATGTGTTCGGCTACTACATCGAGGTGCGCAACACCCACAAGGACAAGGTGCCGCCCGAGTGGATACGCAAGCAGACGCTCGTCAACGCCGAGCGCTATGTGACCGACGAACTCAAGCAGCTCGAGGAAAAGATACTCGGAGCCGAGGAGCGCATACTCGTGCGCGAAGGGCAGCTCTTCAACGAGCTCGTGGCCGCCGTGGCCGAATACATTCCCGCCATCCAGGCCGACTCGGTAGTGCTCGCCCAGCTCGACTGCCTGTGTGCCTTCACCCGCGTCTCGCTCGAATGCAAGTACAACCGCCCGCAGGTCGACGACACGCTCGACATCGACATCACCGACGGCCGGCACCCCGTCATCGAACAGCAGTTGCCAGCCGGCGAGCAATACGTGCCCAACAGCATCCAGCTCGGGGCCGACCAGCAGCAAATCATGATTATCACCGGCCCCAACATGGCCGGTAAAAGCGCGCTGCTGCGGCAGACGGCACTCATCACCCTCATGGCGCAGGTGGGATGCTTCGTGCCTGCCCAGCGGGCGCGCATCGGAGTGGTCGACAAGATTTTCACCCGCGTCGGCGCCAGCGACAACATCTCGCTCGGCGAGTCCACCTTCATGGTGGAGATGACCGAGGCAGCCAGCATCCTCAACAACCTGAGCGAGCGCAGCCTCGTGCTCTTCGACGAACTCGGACGCGGCACCAGCACCTACGACGGCATTTCGATTGCCTGGAGCATCGTGGAGTATATCCACGAACACCCCACCCACGCCAAGACGCTCTTCGCCACCCACTACCACGAGCTCAACGAGATGGAGCGCTCCTTCAAGCGCATCGTCAACTACAACGTCAGCGTCAAGGAAGTGGGCGGCAAGGTGGTGTTTGTGCGCAAACTTGTGAAGGGCGGCAGCGCGCACAGCTTCGGCATCCACGTGGCCAAACTGGCCGGCATGCCCGCCAGCATCGTGGAGCGTGCCGAGAAAGTGCTCGCACAGCTCGAGCAGGCCGCAGCAGGCGGCGACGCACTCACCCGCGACCTGGCCGACGTAGCCTCGTCGCGCAGCGGATACCAGCTCTCCATCTTCCAGCTCGACGACCCCGTGCTCAGCCAGATACGCGACGAAATCCTGCACATCGACATCAATAACCTCACCCCCATCGAAGCCCTCAACAAGCTGCACGGCATCAAGGGCATCCTCACCGGTAAACAGTCGAAATGATAACCATACAGCATCATAACAACCAAACCGCCACACATCATTATGCATCGCGAATTGCGCATTGCGAATTGTGCATCGCGAATTGTGCATCGCGAATTGTGCATCGCGCAATTGTGCATTGTGAATTGTGCATTGTGAATTGTGCATTGAATTGTGCATTGTGAATTGTGCATTGAATTGTGCATTGTGAATTAAAAATTAACGACTATGAAAGAGAAGCAACTCACCACAACCATCCAAGAGCTCGACTTTTCCGAGCTCAGCGCCAGCGAGCAGCAGCTTGTGAGACTGGCCCGCGTGGCCACCCAGAGCAGCTACGCCCCCTACAGCCACTTCCACGTAGGTGCTGCCATCCTGCTCGAGAACGGTGTCTTCATCAAGGGTGCCAACCAGGAAAACCCAGCCTTTTCCGGCATCTGCGGCGAGCGTAGCGCCTTCTACAACGCCGGAGCCAATTATCCGGGAGTGGACATCACCGCTGTGGCCATCGCCGCCCGCGACTCCAACGGTTTCGTCACCGAGCCGTGCTCGCCCTGCGGACTTTGCCGCCAGGCCATGCTCGAATTCGAAAGAAACGCCAAGCAGCCCATCACCGTGCTCCTCGTGGGCGAGCGATGCATCTACCGCCTGCCTAGTGTGGCTTCGCTCCTGCCACTGTGCTTCACCGACTTCTGACCGAACGATGAACCTGCGCAACATCTACGACTCCAGGCGCGTGTGGAAGACGGTGCTCCTCACCGTCTCCCTCCTGCTTGTGGCTGCCTTTCTGCTCATTTCCAACCACCTGGCGCGCGACCTGGCCAAGCAGGAGCGCGAGCGCATGGAAATATGGGCCAACGCCACCAAGGAACTCGCATCGGCCGGACCCGACACCGACGTAGACTTCCTGTTCTCCATCATCGAGAGCAACCACAACATCCCGCTCATGCTCGTTGACCAGCAGAACAACATCCTCCAGCACCGCAACTTCCGCCTGCCCGAGCCCGTCGACAGCAACGCGCTCTTCGACATCTCGCCCACCAACCGCGCTTTCCTCGAAAAGAAACTGACCAAACTGAGCAAGTCGAACAACAAAATTGAAATCAAAATCGACAAATCCACCACGCAGTGGCTCTACTACGACGACTCCATCACCCTGCGGCAACTGGCGTGGTTCCCCTACATCCAGCTCGCCGTGATGCTCATCATGCTCGGCATTGCCTATTTCGCCCTGATCAGCGTCAAGCGCGCCGAGCAGAACAAGGTGTGGGTGGGTCTGTCGAAGGAAACCGCCCACCAGCTCGGCACCCCCATCTCGTCGCTCATGGCGTGGACACAGCTGCTCGGCTCGATGGGGGTGGAGGCCGATGTGGTGGCCGACATGGACAAGGATGTGCACCGGCTGAGCGTCATCGCCGACCGCTTCTCCAAAATAGGCTCCATGCCCGAAAAGGAGCTCGCCTTCATCAACGAGGCCGTGGCCGACAGCTTGAGCTACATGCGCACCCGCATCCCCAACCGCGTGGAACTCGCCATCCACTCCAGCGACGAAAACAATTGCGGCGTAATGCTCTGTCTGCCGCTGTTCGAGTGGGTGATGGAAAACCTCACCAAGAACGCCGTCGACGCCATGGGCGGCGAGGGACGACTCGACATCACCATCACCAGCACCACCCAGCAGGCGCTTATCCTGGTGCGCGACACCGGAAAAGGCATTCCACGCAAGAACTTCAAGGACGTATTCACCCCCGGATTCACCACCAAGAAGCGCGGATGGGGACTCGGACTCACACTGGTGAAACGCATCATCGAGGAGTATCACGGCGGCCGCATCTACGTCAAAGACAGCGAAGTGGGCGTGGGCACCACCTTCGCCATCGAACTCCCCATAGCCGGCAACAACAACCAATGAGCGCCATGCAACTCATCATGCTTGGCACGGGCAACGCCATGTGCACCCGATGCTACAACACCTGCTTCCTGCTGCGCACCGGCAGCGGCTCGCTGCTCGTCGACGGCGGTGGGGGCAACGGCATCTTCCGCCAGCTCCACCGCGCGCACATCCCCTTCGAAGAGTTGCGCCACATCTTCGTCACCCACTGCCACACCGACCACATTCTGGGCATCGTATGGCTCATCCGCAAAATTTCGCCCCTCATCCACAAGGGCTGGTTCAAGCCACCACTCACCATCTACTGCCACGACGAAGTGGCCCACGCCTTGCGCACCATGTGCCGCATGATGATGCCTGCCAAAATTCACAGCGCCCTCGACCACACCATCGTGCTGCACGAACTCACGCACGGAGAGCGCGTACAGATTGAGCCGCAATTCTCGCTCACCGCTTTCGACATCCAAAGCACCAAACTCAAGCAGTTCGGCTTCACCGCCGAGTTGCCCGACGGCCAACGCCTCGCATGCCTGGGCGATGAGCCATACAACGATGCCGACGCGCCCTGGGTGCGCCACTGCGACTGGCTGCTGTGCGAGGCCTTCTGCCTGTGGCGCGACCGCCAGCGCTTCAATCCCTACGAGAAGCACCACAGCACCGCCCTCGACGCCGGACGCGTGGCCCAGGAACTCGGTGTGAGCCACCTCGTGCTCTACCACACCGAAGACACACAACTCGCCCAGCGCCGCCTCACCTACACCGCCGAAGCCGCGCAGCACTTCGCCGGCACCATCCACGTGCCCGACGACCTCGAAACCATCAACCTCGACCGCTGAAACCCCACCAATTTCAAAAGTGGGACAATGGGGTCGGAGGTTTTTGTCCCGCTTTTCACCCTTGTTGATAACCCTGTTGATAAGCGTTGATAAATTGATGACAATAATCAACAACTTCGCTTGCTTTTTTCCGACAAACGCCATATTGAAAATTGTTTTCAACCATCCAAAAAAGATAACGCCAAATTATTTTTTCGCTTTCAACAGCATTTTGGCCGATAATTAACCGTGCACTAACTAAAAAATTACTAACTTTGCACGTTGTAAACAGGCTGTTGATAACTTCAATATTCATTTGATTATCAGTATTTAGAATTGTTTATAACATGTGCAATGACTAGTTTCCGAGTTCAATAACTAAATATGCAAGTTTTTTGGAGAAAAGTTATTGCCGTTATCAACAGGCCTAATTCTTCTTCTAAAATATTTTTTAAATAAATGAAAAATAAAAAATTAAAAGAACAGGTGTTGAAAACACTCGTTTTGACGTTATTCTTAATAAGCAACTCAACTATTATGGCACAAAGCATCTACGACTTCACGGTGGTCGACCGCCGTGGAGCAGAAGTGAGTATGAGCAACTACAGCGGCAAGGTGCTGCTCATCGTTAACACCGCTACGCGGTGTGGTTTCACGCCGCAGTACGAAGAACTGGAAGCGCTCTACAAGACCTACCGCGAACAGGGTTTGGAAATCCTCGATTTTCCGTGCAACCAGTTCGGCCAGCAGGCTCCGGGCACCGAGGAGGAAATCCACAGCTTCTGCCAACTGAACTATGGCACCGAGTTCCCGCAGTTCAAGAAAATCGATGTGAATGGCGAGAATGCCTCGCCGCTGTTCACCTATCTGAAAGCCGAGAAGGGCTTCGAAGGCTTCGATCTGAACCACAAGATTGGCGCCTTGCTCGACGACATGCTCAGCAAGGCCGACCCCAACTACAAGGACAGCCCCGACATCAAGTGGAACTTCACCAAGTTTGTTGTCGACCGCCAGGGGCGCGTTGTGGCTCGCTTCGAGCCTACGGCCGACATGAAGCAGGTCGAAGAGTTGGTCAAGTCGCTGCTCTGACCTCCGAATGCGGCAATGCATACACGCCCTGACCACTACATGCGGCCAGGGCCGTTCGTCATATATGGTGGCTAGTTCTTTAGAATATAAGAAAATAAGGACTTTATTAGACTGAGTTTTTTTAGACTATAAGAACATAAGGATCATATTTGACTGCGTTTTTTTTAAACATACAAAAATAAGCGTTT
>CAMVDK010000037.1 GCA_947166165.1 uncultured Porphyromonadaceae bacterium | reverse complement strand
TTTTGTTCCTCAGGATGTTATAAAAATAATTAACAAAAGTGGTGCGGATTTAAGGGTATAGACATTCTTATCAACATCTATGAAGCCCTTGACAATCCAGTGTCTGTCTCAAGATAATCTTTATAAGTCACAACTTCTTCTGTTAGAAGTTGGAGAAATTCTTCTTTTATCATAAGAATAATTCTTTAAAAATGTGTATTTTTGCGCATTCTGAAAATAAAAAGGTAAGTATAATTTTCGAGAACCCCTCCCCTTGTGAATAACTTTTTGCAAAATTGGTGCATGGCTTGCGCCAATACACCCCAAAAGCAACAAAAACAAGTCAAACGCTATAAACTCTAATCCATAAATATCGTCAAAAGTCCAGCCGTGGTGGGGGCGTTATTGGACAATGCGCTTGGTGATGATGGGTTTGCCATTTTCATCAATCAGCGGTGTCACGCCGCCACCATAGCCTGATTGAACAAACAGATAGTTCACGCCGGTTTTGGTGTCTACGATAACGGCGGTGCATTTAAACACGCCTTCTGATTCGCACCACACGAATCGTTTGTCATTTTTACCCATGAGTATCAATTAAAAGGTTATCTGTTTGGTTGCTGGATGCCTTTCATGGTCAGGGCGATGCGCTGGCGGTCGAGGTCGACGCTGAGCACGCGCACGCGCACCACCTGTCCCAGCTTCACGACTTTCGACGGGCTGTCGACGCGGCGGTCGGCGAGCTGCGACACGTGCACCAGCCCCTCTTTGTGCACGCCGATGTCGACAAAGGCCCCGAACTGCGTCACGTTGGTCACCTTGCCGTTCAGCTCCATGCCTTGGTGCAGGTCTTCGATGCGCGTGACGTTGTCGTCGAACTCCACTTGGTCGACTCCCTGCCGCGGGTCGCGGCCGGGTTTCTCGAGCTCGCGCATGATGTCGCGCAGGGTGGGCTCGCCCACGTCGTCGCTCACGTAGCGGCCGATGTCGATTTTGGCTCGTTGCTCCTTGTCGGCAATGAGCTGGGCCACGGTGCAGCCGCAGTCGTGGGCCATGCGCTCGACGAGGGCGTAGCGCTCGGGGTGGACGGCGGAGTTGTCGAGCGGGTTGGCGCTCTCGGGGATGCGCAGGAAGCCCGCCGCCTGGGTGAAGGTCTTGGCGCCGAGCTTGGGCACCTTGAGGATGTCGCGCCGCGAGGCGAAGTCGCCATGCTCGGCGCGGTAGGCGACGATGTTCTGCGCCAGGGCGGGGCCCAGGCCGGCCACATAGGTGAGCAGCTCCTTCGAGGCAGTGTTCACGTTCACGCCCACACTGTTCACGCAGCTTTCGACGGTGAAGTCGAGCGACTCCTTGAGGCGCGTCTGGTCCACGTCGTGCTGGTATTGTCCCACGCCGATGGATTTCGGGTCGATTTTCACGAGTTCGGCCAGCGGGTCGAGCAGCCGTCGGCCTATGCTCACCGCGCCGCGCACGGTGACGTCCTTGTCGGGAAACTCCTCGCGGGCGAGTTTCGAGGCCGAGTAGATGCTGGCGCCGTTCTCGCTCACCACGTGCACCTCGACGGGTTGGGGGAAGTGCACGCGCTTCAGGAAGCGTTCGGTCTCGCGGCTGGCGGTGCCGTTGCCCACGGCGATGGCCTGCACGTTGAACCGCCGGGCCAGTTGCTGCACGGTGGCGGTGGCGCCCTGCACGTCGTTGTGCGGTGCCGTGGGGTAGATCACGTCGTGCCACAGCAAGTTGCCCTGCTCGTCGAGGCACACCACCTTGCAGCCGGTGCGGAAGCCCGGGTCTACGGCCATGATGCGCTTGCGGCCCAGGGGCGGGGCGAAGAGCAGCTGGCGCACGTTCTGGGCGAAGAGGTTGATGGCCTCGTCGTCGGCCTTCTGCTTCGAAGAGGCGGCGAACTCGGTCTCGATTTGTGGCTTGAGCAGACGCTTGTAGCCGTCGTCGATGGCCTGGTCGACGAGCACCGAGGCCTCGCCGCGGCCTTTGACCAGCTGGCGCGAGATGTTGTCGAGCGTGCGCTCGTCGTTGATGTCGATGGTCACGCGCAGGAAGCCCTCCTTTTCGCCACGGCGGATGGCCAGCAGCTGGTGCGACGAGATGCGGCGCAACGGCTGCGAGAACTCATAGTAGTTCTCGTAGTTGCGGCCTTCGATTTCCTTGCCTTTCACGAAGTGCGATTTCAAGATGGCCTCGTGGCGGAAGGCGCGGCGCACCGTGTTGCGCACGCTGGTGTTTTCGCTCACCCATTCGGCGATGATGTCCTGCGCTCCGGCGATGGCCTCGTCGGCGGTCTTGACCTGCTCGCCGTCGACATATTTCTCGGCGCGGGTCGCGATGTCGCTCTCGCGCTGGGCCATGATGATTTTGGCCAGCGGCTCGAGGCCTCGCTGGCGGGCAGCCTCGGCGCGGGTCTTGCGCTTGGGTTTGTAGGGCAGGTAGAGGTCCTCAAGGGCGGTGGCGTCCCAGCAGGCGTTGATGCGAGCGGCCAGGTCGGGGGTGAGCTGGCCTTGTGCCTCGATGGTCTTGAGGATGGTGGCGCGGCGGTGCTCCAGCTCGTGGTAGTAGCGCAGGCGCTGGTCGATGGTCTGGATGTCGTCGTCGCCCAGACCGCCGGTGGCTTCCTTGCGGTAGCGGCTGATGAAGGGGATGGTGGCGCCGTCGTCGAGCAGGTTCACCGCGCCCGAAACCTGGTGCACGGGGATATTGAGTTCTTTGGAGATGAGTTCGGAGATGGACATATGGGTGTTGAGAATGTTTGAATCGTTATCGGTGGTTGGGTGTAGTGGGTGCTGCGCCTCGCCGGAGCGTGAGCAGGGTGATTTCGGGCGTGGCTCCGATGCGCATGGGCACGCCCACCATGCCGAGCCCGATGTTGACGTAGAGTTGTTGGTCGCCTTGAGTGTAGAGGCCACCCCATTCGCGGTAGCGAAGGCGGGCGGGCGACAGCCGCCGGTGGCTGGTGGTGAGCATCATCTGCATGGCGTGGGTGTGGCCGCTGAGTGTAAGATCCGCGTCGGCGCTGCCGGCCACCTGTGCACGCCACAGCTCGGGGTTGTGCTGCAGCAGGATGGTGTAGGGGGCTTGTGGCGCGCTCCGCATGGCGCTGTCGAGGCGGCTGTAGTCGGGCGTGCGCGAGTTGCTGTAGTTCTCGGTGCCCACCACGCCGATGCTGTCGCCGCCACGGCGCAGCAGCAGGGAGCTGTTGCGCAGCAGCGTCCATCCCAGCTCCCGCTCGGTGGCGCACAGTTGCCGCAGTTCGGCCTCCCATTGTGCGCGGGTGCAGGGAGCGTAGTCGTCGTAGTCATGGTTGCCCAGCACAGCAAGCACGCCGTCGGGCGCGCTGAGGCGGCGCAGACAGGAGCCGAAGGGCGCAATCTCGCTTGCCGAGGTGTTGACCAGGTCGCCGGTGAACACAATCAGGTGGGGATGCAGGTCGTTGATGGCGTTCACACACGCTGCCACAAAGGTGGTGTCGTTGTTGTAGGTGCCTAGATGCCAGTCGCTGATGTGCACGATGCGGTAGCCATCAAATCCTTGAGGCAGACGTGGGCTGACGATGTCGACGGGGGTCACCACGTAGGTGCGCGGCGTGTGCAGGGTGCCTACAGCCATCGCCGCAAGCACCGCCAGGGCAGCGGCCAGGGCCGTGCCTTTGGCGATGCGCCGAGGAGTGGTGCGCGACTTGACCACCTTGTGGAGTGGATAGAGCGCCGCCCACACCGTTTTTGGCACATAGAGCAGGAAATAGCCCCACAGCAGGAGCATGAGCACGCCCACCGTGGCCGAGCGCGACGCGTCGGCTGGCTGCGGCCAGAGCATCATCGCCAGAGCCACGGCCTGGGCCGCCGCCGCCAGCGCCGCATGGATGCGGGCCACCACGCCTTCGAGCGCACGCGACTTCTTCATCTCTCGCCAGATGAAGAAGTCGATGCCTATAGTGAACAGCATCACCACCACGAAGGGCAGCCAGTAGATGTGCATCGCGACGAAGGCTTACTTGAGCGCCTCCAACTGGTTGGTGAGCGGGTTGGAGTACATCTGCAGCATCTTGGTGTACATGTAGAAGCGGTCGAACTCGCTCAGCTTGATGTCGGTCTTGTCGATCTGGCTGGTCAGGTAGCTGGTGAACGCCTCTTTTTCCTCCGGGGTGTACTTGTCGGCGAAGTCCTTGTTGTCGAACAGGATGTCGTGGGCGATGTAGTTGGTCTTGAAAATCTGGTAGTTCTCGTGGATGGCGCGGTCGATGATGTGGCAGATGCGGGTCACGGTGAGCATCTTGTCGAGGTCGGCCGGAATCTTGTCGAGCTCGGCGTTGATGCACGGCGTGAAGCTGTAGTGCACCTGCCCCTTGAAGCCCTGTATGCCAGTCTTCATGCTGATCAGGTCGTCCTCGGGACTCTTGCGCCAGTTGGGGTTCTTGTCGCGCATCAGGAATTCCTTGGCCTTGAGATAGTCGTTGGGGTCATACTCATAGCTGATGGCGATGGGCGCGATGTTGAGCTCCTTGAGGGCTTCGACAATCGACTTGTCGCGCGCGCCATAGGTGAGCATCTTGATCAGGCTCTCCTGCGTGCGGTCGTTGCTGTCCTTGCAGCGGCCTTCGCGCTGCGCCAGCCAGATGCACTCGCGCTTCTGCGTGATGGCGAAGTGCATGTAGCCCGACAGCTGGATGGCGGCCTTGAGCGTCTGGATGCGACCCAGGTTGCGCTTGACGATAAAGCTCTTGTTCAGGCGCACGAGCTTGTTGATCCAGTCGAAGATGAGCAGGTTGTTGCCGATGGCAATCTCACACGACTTGCGCCCCTCCTTGAGCAGCAGGTAGCCCAGCTGCGCGGCGTCGAGCACAATGTCGCGGTGGTTGGTGATGAACAGGAAGGGCATCTCCTTGTCGATGTCGTCCAGACCGCTGCACGTGAGGCCGGTGCTGGTCTTGGCCAGCAGACCGTCGAGATAGGGCTTCATCACCTTCAGCTGGAACTCGTGCTTCGAGTTCAGACTCAGCAGCACGTGCTTGAGCTCGTTGTACTTGTAGTTGGGCAGGACCATGCTCACCACATGCTGGAACGCGGGCTCCTCGACCAGGATCGACATCTCGTTGTGGAAATCCTTGTCGGCAATGGGGCAGATGTCGCTGAACTCAGCCGGCATCGGCACATTGATGTCTTCCATCTTCATAGTTATCGGGTTTTAAGTGTTGTTGCTTCGTTCTTGCTTGCAAAAGTAATGAAAAATCTGCAAACCACAAAATATTTGTGCCTTGCAATGCGAAAAGAGCGACGAAAAGCGCAATTTAGCCACCGCCAGCGCCGGGCATCGCTCGGCGCTGGCGGTGGGGAAGGGTGGTGGAGCGCGGCGGCGCTGCCATCGGTAAGCTCTGCTCGCTCATTAGGTCCGGGTTCAACCTGCTGGTACACGCATGGTGCGTGTCGGTGGGGTTGCGCCGTTCGACCTGCTGCTAGCCGAGCATGAGGTTGATCATCTGGTTGATGTCGTTCACATCGATGCCGCCTTGGCCGTCGATGTTGGCATTGCCGGGATAGCTGTCGGCACTGTCCTTGTCGAGGGTGATGTTGATGAGGATGTTCAGGTCGTTGACGTCGAGCTTGCCGTCGCCATTGATGTCGCCCGGCTGCAGGTCCAACGGGCGCACCCATCCTTCGGGCGGCTCCAGGCCGATAATCATGTCATGGCCGGAGTTGAAGCGCAGTTCATCGCCGTCGCGGTGGGTCATGTTGAGTGCTGTGGAGGCATACCAGCCGTCGCAAGTGCCATACCAGCCCATGTTGAAGTGGAACATGGCATCGCCGGAATATCCGTCGCAGATGAACGCGTGCCCGCCCGAGCCGTTGGAATCGCTGGCCGAATAGAGGATGGGACGGCCGGCATTGATTTCGGTCTGAATCATGGTTTCCCACTGGGCGGTGCTGTAGCCGTCGCTGCCCCAGTAGCCATTGCGCTCAACCAGCTGGGCCGAGGAGCGGAAGCCGAAGGTCTTCATGGCCTCCAGCTGGTCCCAGGTGTAGGCACCGCTGCCTTCGGGGCTGTAGTCCATCTCCACCGCCTGGCCGCAGTAGCGCGACAGCTTGGCCGCCTCCTGTGCCTGGGCGTCGGTGTAGTCGTCCTGCACCAGGGTGCTGGTCTCCCAGTCCCAGTGGCAGTAGCTGTCGAGCATCAGGCTGTAGTCGAACGTGGTGGCCGGCAGGGCACCTATCCGCTTGCCGATGGTGTAGCTGTAGAACGCCGGAACGGCGTCGCTCTTCTCTGGATAGTGCCAGTACTTCATCACCTGCGCCATGGCCGTGGCCACGCAGCCCACCACGCAGTATTCATTCTGATAGATGGGGCACTGCAGCGAGTAGGGCGTTTCCTGGCCCCAGGTCGAGGTGACGAGCGGCCCCACGGTGATGGTCTTCCCCCGGCTCGGAGCCTTGACGGCGGGCACCAGGTCGTCGGCCGTGTAGGTCTGCAGGAATTCAATCTCACGCTTGTAGCTGTCGAGCAGCGACTGCGTCGTGCACGGCAGCCGGTCGAAGTCGAGCGCCCCTTGGTCGCCGTAGGCCAGCACCGGTCGCGCGCGGTCGTCGCCCGCCACAATCACCCAGCCGCCCTGGGGCACATTGAAGGCATAGTAGTCCACAGCATCGGCCACCGCTTGCGAGGCCTCGGCGTGCGCCAGCACCAGGTCGTCGGCACCGATGCCCACGGGCGCGCGAAGCGAGCCGTTGGCGGCATGCTGACTGATGAAATCACAAGCGGCGCGACGGGCGTCGGCCATAGTCACATTGCCAGCCATGACTGGCACCAACGCCGACATTGCTAGCGCGCAACTCAAAAAAATCTTTCTCATCTTCATATTTTTTCAGTCCTTGTTTGATTGAACGCGTTGTCACATCAAAAAGCGGCAGCATATCTACTAAAAGAACAAAAAGGATAAAACACATGCGTGATAACTGTCTGATTTTTAGTGTTTCAAAAAATCAATCATTATGTCCTTTCAGTCCAACATCACGGCAATTCCACGTTTTATAGTGGACATGATGCTTCATCCACAATGCATTCCACGCCCACGAGAGCGGTGGGTGTGCACTTGTGGGTGCGCAAAGATACTATAATTTTGTGTTCGTTGTGAAGGATGGGAGAGATTTTAGAGCGAGTTTTCGGAGTTTTAACATTTCAGTCGTGTGCAAAGCGCCCGTCGGGTGGCGTAAGCAGGGTCACCAGCAAAATGCAGTGTATCCCAACCAGTGCCCATTGTCTTTAAGGTGGGTTCTATAAATTGCAAAAAAGTAATGAATGGTTTTGGCCGCCTTGGGTTGCTTGCTGGCATCTTTTGTCTCAACTGCTTGAACCGTAGCCCGCTACTGCTTCGCGCAGCTTGAGCCAAAACCTGCTCAGCAATCAAACCCAATTCGGCTCAAGCAATTTATAGAACCCACCTTAATTGTCAGAACATTGCGCGACCGAAGAAAGGACAAATCAATTCCACTTGAAATCGACACATCGATTGGGTGCCGTTCCCTTTTTTTCGCCTCGCATCAATGCTGGTATCGAAATAATCAGTACCGTTGGCTGCGCCTAAGGTGGGCTGCGCCTCAACAATGCAAAATCAAAAATAGTCTTTTTTGTTTTGCATTCTGTCAGGTTTGCACTACCTTTGTGACTTGAAACAAAAATAAAATAGATGCAATTATGGTTAAACGACTCTTTACTCTGGCAGTGCTGCTGGCCTTGATGCTGGCGGCAAAAGCCGCCACGCATGGCGACGTGAACGGCGACGGTGTGGCCGACATCGACGACTTGAACGCCGTGATCAACGTGATGCTTCACAAAAACGCCGACACGGGCGTCGAGGCGCGCGCCGACATCGACGGCAACGGCGTGGTGGACATCGACGACCTGAATGTGGTCATCAACGTGATGGTGGGCAAATGGTCCGATCCCGACGAAATCAACACCATTGACGAGGCATGGAACGCCCTCACCTACCCCTGCCGCGGATATGCCGCGTTTTGCGAGCTGGCAACCGACAACATCGTCGACAACAACGCTCCGACCTGCAACACCGGCGGACGCTGGGACCCGATGAATCTTGAAGCATATTATGATGTGGACTCGCTCTTCTTCGCTTGGCAACCAGCCCCCGAAATCGACTGGCCCAACGACACGCCCACTGGCTATTGGGTCGAGTGCTATTCGTCGATTGCTGAAGCCAACCGTGTGCTTGAGGCCGCCAATCGTCTTGCGCAGCAATTCACCGATGCCGACAGCCGTGCGCAACTCGACCAGCTGCGCGGCGAAGCTCTCCTGATTCGCGCCTACTGCCATTGGCAACTGTGCAACATCTTCTGCATGCCCTACGCCGGAGCGAACCGGAGCCGCCAGTTCATGGGGCTGCCCTACCTTACCACATCCGACACACTTGACGTGTATAAAGCGCCCCGACCCTCACTTGAGCAGACCTACCAACTCATCGAAGCCGACCTGCTTGAAGGTCTCCCGCTTGTGGGCGACCATTGGACCGGACAAACCCTCATCGGCACCCATGCGAGCAATTTAGCCAACGCGCACTTCAACCCCAACGCCGCCAACGCCTTTGCCGCACGATTCTACCTCTACAAGCGCGACTATGCCAAAGTGGTGGATTACGCCAACGCCGCTTTTGGCGACACCGCGCCCGACGAGTGGATGGCCGACGACATCTGGACACTGATACACAGATGGGAAATATCCTACCTCTCCGATTTTGTCTACCACACCGACAATCGCCCGGGAGTCTGGCTCAAACACGATGTCTATTCCACATGGTTCCGTCACTTCCGTTTTCGCTACGCATGCAACCGTGATGCATTGTTTTCCACGTTATTTGGCGAAGGTCCCACATGGACCAATTGCCGTTGGCGGAACACCTACCTGAATGAAACCTATAGCATGCATCCCGCATATGTCGGCACGCTATATACCTCCGGACCCTCCGAACAAGGTGTCTTCTTCGGAGGGAATGTAGCGGAAGTGTTTGAATATACCGACACGCTTGTTGGAATAGGCTACGCCCATGAGATTCCTGCCGAGTTTACCGCCAACGAAACCCTTCTCTGCCGCGCCGAGGCCTACGCCTTCCTCGGCAATCTTGAGGCGGCGTTCGCCGACCTTAAGGCATGGGAGGCAAACCTGCGTTTAGAATTGGATGTTTATGACACCGCACGTTTAGTCGACCTCACTGACGAGCTGATACGCAACTACTACAACACCCGCCTCGAAGCCTATAACGCCAACGTCGCCAACGTCGACACACTCGGCAACCAGTATTTCAACAAGATTTACTACGGTCAGGTTCGCCCGATCAGCATCGACGCCGTTTGCCCGAGCTCGCACCCGCTCACCGACAATATCATGCCCTATGTGCAGTGTGTGCAGCACTTCCGTCGCCTCGACGGCATCCATACGGGTATGCGCTTCTTCGACCTCAAGCGTCTGGGCATTAAAGTCACCCACACGATGGGCGCCGATGGACATACCGACAGTCTTGACCTCGACGACCCGCGCTGGGCAATCCAGATTCCGCCAAGAGCCATCGCCGCCGGAATGACGCCCAACCCGCGCTAATTCCTAATCGCCCAAAAACATTATAGGTGGGTTCTATAAATTGCTTGAGCCGAATTGGGCTTGATTGCTGAGCAGGTTTTGGCTCAAGCTGCTGGGCTACGGTTCGAATATCAAACAACAAGGAATAACAAGACAACAACTTGAACAACTTTTTATGAATGATGTTGTTATGGTTGTTTGTCGGTTGTTTAAAGTTGTTTGATTGAAAGAATAGTTGAGGCAAAAGATGCCAGCAAGCAACCCAATGCGGCCAAAACCATTCATTACTTTTTTGCAATTTATAGAAACCACCTAATAATATAGACCAGCTGTCCCGTGCTGGGTCACCAGCAAAAATCCGGTGTATCCTAGCAAGTCCCCTTTGTCACCAAAATCAGACAATCAAGGACAACTAAAGACAATCAACGACAACTCGCAAGCAACGGAATTCATCATAAAACCGGCACACATGCAAAAAACTGAGGAATAGCATACAAGCAATCATAGTCCCCAAAAAAGAAGAACGGAATCATGACCTCTTCGGCCGTGGTTCCGTTGTTTTGCGATGAGATGGTCAAGTGTCAAACGACGAATAAATCGTCGAGGGTCACTATGCTTGGAATCATCTCGGAATACTGAGTGTGCGGCAGTGGATAGGTGGTGACCAGCGTGAGGTGCAGTGCCTTGCGTGTGCGTGTCTGCTCGCGGAAGAGTTCGCGGCGACTGCTCATATTTTCGCCCAAAGACCTTCCGCCGTAACTCGTTTTTTTTTGCCACTTACGGCGGAAGGTCTAATGTGGCGAATGTTATGAAGGCGTGCTGATGAAGGTTCATGATTGGAGCTATCCGCGAGCCAGTAGGGCCTCGCCTTGGCGTGGCCAGATGGCCGAGTCAAGCCGCCGAGGGTGTGCGCCGTCGAGGATGCTCCGCCGGGAATGCCTCGTCGGTAGGGCGGGCTGCCGAGGCAAAAAATCCTACGTCTGTCGACGTAGCTTCGCGCGTGATGGCCATCGTCCCCACATACGTCGCCGCGCCGTTGGCGAAGGTGGGGATGAAGGAGCGAACGGTGACTTAATTGAGCCACATGGGCGTGTCGTCGTCAAACGGGCTTCCTGTGAAATCCGCCACGACGGCCAAAACGACAGCTGCAAGCACACAAAGAATGATGGCAGCGCATATATAAACAATATCAAGTGCGTACACTCCAAGAATTGCTAAAACCGGGGCTGCGGTAAAGGATGCGACAGCGACCAGAAGCAGGATTCGTTTCAGCGTTTTCATGTTGTGCTTGTTTTTTCTGATTCAAGTGTTAGACTATGGCGAAGGATATAAGGTTTAACATAAGGCTGAATGTTGACGGCAGGGATGCGGTTGTCGGTGGCCGGTCAAAACGCAGCGAGATGGTGGGGTAGATGTCCATTGCGGTACACATTTTTAAAACTGTGCCAAAAATCCCCGGGGCAATGCCCCGGGGACGCAAGCCTTCCGGCCAATAGTGTCAATCAATCAGACGAAACGAACTTGCTGCAATTCATTGCCGAAGTTGTGCAGCGCGGTCTCAATCTTCCGGGTGGTCTTAGCACTCGGATTGCGGTAACCGCTCATGTACTGCGACAGCTGACGCTCGTTGATGCCGGTGATACGGCCAAGACCGGCAAGAGTGAGCAGTCCTTTGTAGTAGGTGAGAAAAGATGCCACGTCGTACTGGAACGAGAACTCCACATCCTCGAACTCCCGCCCCGTTTCGGCGTGAAACGCCTTCATCTCCTCGTAGGCCGACTTGAAGTCTGCAACGGCCTCGTCAATGGTGTGGCCGTCGCCGACCACGCTCCACGACAGACCGTCATCGTCCGGCATATACACACCGAAAGTGCCGTCCTTGCCGCGCTCGATAAATACTCTTACTCTCTTCATTCTGATGTTGGGTTAATTACCGCAAAGTTAATGCTTTTATTTTTAATAGCAAAATATTTTGGCTTTTTTTAAACAAAAGTCACAGCCCGTTCAGCCGCCTGAACTCCTCGTTCACATGTGCCTGCCTGCTGCTCGGCGTAAATCTGCGTCACGCTGATGTCAGAGTGCGCCAGCATCGCGCTGATCACCTCGATGGGCACGTCGTGCCTGAGCGCCCACGTCGCGAACGTGTGCCGCCCCATGTGGCTCGTGATGTCGTCGCGGATGCCGGCGGCGGCAATCTTTAGCCCAACTTCAACGCTGAAAAATTTTTTCAGCGTTGAAGTTGGGCTAACACCGCAATAAATCAATTCGTTAAACTCATAACTCCCTGATACAAAGCACAAAAAAAGGCAGGCCAAAAAGCCTGCCAGTGATCCGTCTGGGACTCGAACCCAGGGCCCACGCCTTAAAAGGGCGTTGCTCTACCAACTGAGCTAACGAATCTCCGTGATTTGCGGGTGCAAAGTTACTGCTTTTTCTTGAACTGACAATGGCTTTGCACGGTTTTTTTGAAAAAAAGTGGTTCCGACGGCCGCGTGAAGCGTTTCAGCGGCCGCGTGTGGGCATTTGGAAGGAGCTGAGCGTGTAGAGGTGGTCGCCGTCGCTCAGGCTGATGGCGAAGTCCACCGTGCCGGTTTTGAGCTTGTTGGTGGCCACGACTTCGGCCTGGTAGCGCACGGCGCCGCCGGGGGCGAGCTCGCTGATGATGGCCGTGGGCGAGAGGTAGATCTGCTTGGTGCCCGTCACGGTGATGACCGGGGCGAGGTCGTAGGCATACTGGTTGCCGCGGTTGCGCAGCACAAACGAGAGCTTGGCGTGCTCGCCGGCATCGATGCAGTTGGTGCGGTTGGGGTCCACGAAGCGGATGTCGTCGACCTCGATGTCGGCATAGGGGCTGTAGGCGCTGTTCTGGCGGTAGTCTTCGTCGCCGTAGCCGTTGTAGTAGTCCGACGAGCGGTAGTCGCGGTCGCGTGTTTTGGGGGCTGTGGCGGCGGCTCCCACGGCGGCTCCGACGGCCATGCCCACCACGGTGCCCATGTCGTGGCCTCGACGGCCGCCGGTGATGCCGCCGATGGCCGACCCGAACAGGCCGCCGAGCGACGCGCCCGTGGCTGCACCGTAGAACTGGTTGGAACTCGCACAGCCGCTGAGCAGCAGCAGGGCCGCCACGGCGGCAAGAGTGATTTTTCTTGTCATCATGAGCTTGTTGATTTTGGTTTTGGATTGCAAAAATAGGCATTTGCAATAATTGTGCCAAACGAAATGGACAAAAGTCGCTTTTTTAACGCCAAATGGAACTGGGAATCGCAACAATGGCCACCCGCGGTGGGGTGGCCATTGTGTGAACTGCGGTTGCTGCGACCATCAGAAGGTGAACTGCAGGCGGGCCTGGCCCACGTGGAAGTTCTTGTCGTTGGGGTGGTAGTCGCTGCAGAGGCGGTGGTAGGTGTAGTCGACCATGACCTGGACGTACTTGTTGAAGGAGTAGTTCAGGCCGATGGTGGCGCTGTGGAGGTTGCCACCTCCCACGCTGGTGGCGCCGGTGCCGGGCCAGTCTTCCATGTAGCCGGCGGCATAGTAGTGTCCGCGGCCGGCGTTGAAGTACTCACCGTCGGTGAGGTCGTTGAGGCCGGTGTAGTTGTAGCGGGCCACAATCTCCAGGGCCTTGCCGTTGAGGCCGCCGAGCAGACCGTCGCACTTGTTGTACTTGTAGCCGCTGCCGAGAATCTGGAAGCCGGTCTCCACATAGCCGCCGTGGAAGTTGTTGCTGCGCAGCTTGTTGGCGTTGTCCCATGCTTCGAGCGAGCCCCAGCCGTCGATGTTGTTCTGGGCGTCGATCATCAGCGAGTAGGTGTCGCGCTTCTTGGTGACGTGCTTGTAGAAGTACTCGCCACGGATGAAGAACTTGTCGTTGTGGTAGAGTGCTTCTGCACCGATGCTGCCCACGTTGTTGGCCCAGTCGAGGTCGGCGGTCACAAACTGGTCGTCCTCGTCGACGAAGGTCTCCAGGCTCTGGCTCATGTGGTAGGTCTTCTTGAGGATGTTGTTGTACACCTCGCCACCGCCCAGGTGGGCAAAGCGGCCGCTGACGCCGATGTGCAGCGTCTGGTTGTCGTCGATGATGGGGCGCACCAGGTAGCGGCCGTCGATGGTCAGGCCTTTGAAGCCGGCGTCGATTTTGTTGTACTGGTTCTCGGTGAACACGCCCTGGTAGGCCATGAAGCGGTCGGTGTTGTACTTGTAGCTGATACCGAGTTCACGTCCCTCGCCGAGCGAGTTGCTCGAGCCGGCGCGCGAGATGAAGTGGTAGCTTCCCAGCGAGGTGTTGCGGGCCATCGAGCCGGCGGGGTCGTTGTAGTAACCGGCCTTGACCGAATGGGTGCCGTTGCTCCACTGAGCGAAGATGTTCTTCTGGGCGAACTTGCCGCCGCCGAAGCCGAAGTCGGCGTAGAGGTACCAGTTCTTATAGGTGAACGAGGTGCGGATGCGTGCGTCGCTGATCGATGCGCCACTCTGCAGCGGGGTGAAGTCGCTGTGGTAGGTGGCGGCGTCGGCCATGAAGCGGGCGCCGATGGTGAACTTGGCATCCTGTTTCTCGAGTTGCAGGGTGGGGTCGTTGTCGAAGTCCTGCGCTGCTGCGCCCAGGGCCATCAGGGCCAGAGCGGGCATGATGAAATATTTGTTCATAATATAATGTTCTTATTCGATTCGTGATTCTGTTGTTTAGATGCGTTGTGCATTTAAATCAGTAGCCCAGTCGCTCGAGCGTTTGGATGGCATCGGGCACGGTGACGTTGGCCTGCGAGTTGTCGTAGTACTGGCCGGCGTGGAAGGGGTTGGGCAGCTTGGCGTTGCCACGGAAGCCGTTCTCAATCATGTATTTGAGCGACATCTCGGTGCGGTTGGTGAAGAAACCGTCCATATAGACGGGCACGCTGCTGGGATAGCCGCTGGCGGTGTAGGCCGTGGCGGGGATGTTGAGGCGCAGCAGGTCGTCGAACTCGGTTTCGAGATCATAGTTGTAGTAGCCCATGTATTTGCACATCTGTGCCCACGAGTCGAACGAGTAGGGATGGTTGATCATGCCGCTCTTGCGAATCATGTAGGCCTGCCAGGGGGCGTTCATCTCGGGATAGTTGTTGGGAGCGCCGCTGATGGCCGGGCCGATGATGTGGGCACCGTTGTCCTGTGCCCACTTGATGAAGGCTGCATAGCCCGTGGGGTCGTCGATGGCGATGTCGGTGGCATAGGCCGGCTCGCTGATCCACAGCAGGTAGCACATGGGCACGCGTCCCTTGAAGATGTCGTTGGCACGGCGGAGTGCGTCGAACGAGAAGGTCTGCAGGATCACCTTGCCGTTGGTGTTGCCCACGTTCACCTTGCCGCCCTTGTAGAAAGCGGTCTCGGTGGCGGGCTTCTCGATGATGTTCCAGCCGCACTCGGTCAGTGCGTCGTAGACGCGCTGCTCCATGTTGTCGGGGTTGAGCCAGCTCTCCTTGAACTCCACATAGATGCCGGGACGATTGCCGGTGTCCTGCGGGTCGGCCTCGTAGGCGTTGGCGAAGTCATACTCGATGAAGTCCATGTACTTGGGCTTGTACTGGCCTTTAGCCTTGATGGCGTTGTAGATCTGGTCCAGGGTCATGCCCTTGTACTCGTCCTTGACCTTGTAGGAGAGCACTCGGCGTCCGTTGGCGTCGCGCACCAGTCGCTTGCCCTCGGCATAGGCGATCTGGTCCTGGATGGCACTGATGTAGAGGCCGTCGCTGTATACAATCTTGCCGGTGGTCTTGTCGAAGTAGCCACTGTTGGCGGCAAACGACGGGCGGGCCTGCTCGAGGCTGGTCTCGTTGAACCAGCTGCCCGAGTCAAGCATGAGCAGCTCGGCGTAGTAGTAGCTCAGGGTGTAGAAGGGGCGGAAGGCAGCCACGTCGCGGCCATACTGCTTCTCGGCGTCGTCGCGGCTGAAGCCCAGGCTCATGTAGAAGTCAACGCGGCTGGTGGGCACGGCCTCCGAGAAGACGTTCTCGATGTTGGTGGTGCGCTTCAGGTTCTCGTCGTGGTTGGCGAGCACGATGCCGTCCTTGGTGCACTGCACGTCGCTCTCGAGATAGTCGGCACCCATTTCGCGGGCCCAGCGCCACGATGCCTCGGTCTCCTCAGGGGCCCAGAAGGTGGAGCCGCGGTGTGCAATCACGGCATACAGGGGAACGTAGTCGCGCACCTTGGCCAGCTCGGCGTTCAGCACCTGAACGTCGACGCGCTTGGCATCGCGCTTCTCACTGGTGAACTGCTGCTCCTCGGAGCAAGAGGTTGCAAGGGCCACCAGCGTCAGGCCGGCTGCGCCCATTCGAATGAGATGTTTAAACATAAAATTAATTATTGAAAATGAATGAAATTGGATTTATTCGTAATCTGTTCTTTAGTCAACGTGCCATGCGGCCTTGGCTCACTTGTTCTCGCCCTTGCGGTCGGCCACGAGATACTGCTCCTCTTTGTAGGTCAGTCCCATGAAGAAGATGGCCAGCACGCAGGCCACGATGAGCAGGACGAAGGGCCAGTCCCATCCACCGGTGCTGTCGGCCACATAGCCGAGCACGCTGTTGGCCAGGATGGCCGTGCCAAGCACGTAGCCCATGAAGCCGGTCAGGCCGGCGGCGGTGCCGGCGGCGTTTTTCGGGGCCAGGTCGAGCGCCTGCACGCCGATGAGCATCACCGGGCCATAGATGAGGAATCCGATGGCAATCAGGCAGCCAATCACCACACTGAGGTTGGTCATGTTCTGCCAGTAGATGACGATGGCCACAATGATGAGCGCCATGAAAATCATGGTGGGCAGCGCACGGCGGCCGTTGAAGACCTTGTCGCTCAGCCAGCCGCAGAAGA
>CAMVDK010000036.1 GCA_947166165.1 uncultured Porphyromonadaceae bacterium | reverse complement strand
CCTGCAAAAGCCTGTGTCTATATCGATAACCAACACTCGAAGAGTGGTCCTTTGCGTAACCCCTTATGGAGGCTGGCAAATCATCGTTGACGGTGGAGGCGAGATTGGCGAGCTATACTTCCTCAAGGACCGACTCGGCAAGGGAGTCGCCGCAGGCGACATGCTTGTGGTTGGCACCCCCCCGTGGAACTTGTGGCAGAGGCCACTCGTTCCACGGGGGGTTACTCAAAGGACACCCTTCGGGTGTTCACCGGCGACTTAGACACAGTTTTCTGCGAGTGCGCCCGTTTTTGCGCCAATGCCAATCGGATGTGGGGTCAGATGAGCCGGTTGGTGAAGGTGTCGGGGAAGACGAGCTTGGGCTCGAAGGTGCGGGCCTCGTCGGGCGTGAGGTAGGCGTAGGCCATGATGATGACGATGTCGCCTTTCATCACCTTGCGTGCCGCGGCTCCGTTGAGGCAGATGTCGCCCTTGCCTCGCTCGCCTTTGATGACGTAGGTGTCGAGGCGCTCGCCGTTGTTGTTGTCGACGATGTAGACACGCTCGCCCTCCACGATGCCGGCGGCATCCATCAGGTCCTCGTCGATGGTGATTGAACCGATGTAGTCGAGATTGGCGCCGGTGACCGTGACGCGGTGTATCTTGGATTTAACGACCTGGATAAACATGATTATTTAGCGTTCAAACGTGCATTCAAAAATTGAGCCTCGCATAATTGCGCATGCGCATTCAATTGTGCATTGTGAATTGTGCATTAAATAGGGGTCACTTATACCTGATATTGTCGATTTCGCGCACGTCGCCGCAGTAGACGGTGATGCATCCCACGATGGAGTGGCTGTCGTCCCACTGGGCGAGGGGCTGCAGGGTGTTGCCGTCGCAGATGCTGAAGTATTCGACCTGCATCTCGGGGTAGGCGTTGATGGTGGCCACCACCCAGTCGTGGGTCTGCTCGAGGGTGTGGTCCTGGGCAAAGTTCAGGCTCTCCTTCAGGGTGCGGTAGATGGCCGGTGCCACACGTCGCACCACGGGGGTGAGGCGCACGTTGCGGCTGCTCTTGGCCAGTCCGTCGTCCTCGCGGACGCAAGGGCAGGGCACAATCTCCAATTTGAAACCGAGCTGCTTGACCATGGCACGGATGACGGCAATCTGCTGGTAGTCCTTCTCACCGAAATAGGCGCGGTCGGGGGCCACGATGTCGAACAGTTTGCTCACGATTTGGCACACGCCGTTGAAGTGCCCGGGGCGCATCGCGCCCTCCATGACCTGGGCCACGGGGCCGAGGTCGAACACGCGGGTGTCGGGCTCGGGATACACTTCCTCGACCGTTGGCATGAAGGCCACGTCGACGCCGCACTGCTGCAGCATGGCCGCGTCGGCTTCGGCGGTGCGCGGATAGGTGCGCAGGTCGTCGGGATTGTTGAACTGCGTGGGGTTCAGAAACACGCTCACCACAACGAAGTCGCACTCGCGGCGCGCCCGCTCCACAAGCGAGCGGTGGCCCTCGTGAAGTGCCCCCATTGTGGGAACCAAACCCACCACTCCGCCCTGGTGGCGTGCCATGGCCACGGCCTGCCTCAAGGCGCTCACAGTGTTGATGATTCTCATTTCCTCTACAAGTAGATTATAAAAAAACGATGCAAAGTTAATTCGCTTTTGCCATTCAAGCAAATATTGTGCCAAAAAAGGGTGCTTTGGCCTTAAAAACGGTGCGGAATGCGTCGGTGGCAGTTGGTTTTATTGCCACGCGCCCAGGTCGCACTGCTGCTTGAGCGCGCGCTGCTGCTGGGCCGGGAGCGCGGAGAGAAAGGTGAGCCCCGTCTGGCGCTCTACGTCGGCAATGGTAGTGACGTGCCGCTCGAGGCCGCCGGCTGGCGGGCGGTTGTCATAGACGAACGCGATGGCGCGGTTCTGGCGGGGAGCGTAGACCACCTTATAGAAAGCGGCCGGCACGGCGATGTCGGCCCGCGGCCCGACGGTGGCCGGGCGGCCGGCGGGCATGACGGGGCCGGTGAAGATGACAAGTTGTCCGTCGCGCCTCGCCCACCTATGGACGCGCTCCTCGAGTTGCCGCCAGGCTCCGTTGTTGAGTTTTTCGTCCTGCGGACACATGTTGGTCATCAGGAAGCACTGCGCCATGGCCTGGTGGTCGAAGCGCATGTCCATGGCCGGTGCCATGTGTCCGCGTGAGAATCCGCTGCCGCGATAGTCGCCCGGCCCCGGCGACGCCTTCACCTGCGGGTCGGCGGCGAAGTGGTGGTTCTTGCGCCGCTCGGCGCCGGGAGCGTCGGCCATGGCCACCTGGGTGGCCGTGAGCGTGTAGGCCACGCAGCGCGGGATGCGCAGGCGGCTGTCGAAGCTGACGCTGATGGCCTTGTAGGCGATGGTTCGGCAATCGGCTGTGGGCACGGCCACACGCAGCAGCTGCTGGTCGGCGGGCATGGCGGCCGGCGCCGTGGCTCCCATCAGCGGCACGGGCGACGCTGATTGCCGCGCTCGTGCCTTGCGGGCAGCCGTCTTGGCCTGTTTGGCCTGCTTGCGCTTCGCGGCGCGATGGCCACGGTGCGGCTTTTTCGACTTGTTTTTGGCCTGGATGGTGAACGAGCACCCCACCCCATCGGCGATGTTGACATCCACCTGGGGCGGCAGGGTGAGGCTCACGATGAGTGTCAGCAGAAGGAATATACGTTTCATGATGGTGATGTGTTGAGATTCAGTGGTCAATGCAACCAGCGCTGGAGGTTGGCGTACGACTCGAATTGCCGCTGCTCGTCCGTCGGCAGAAGCGCGAAGAAGTCGATGCCGGTGAGCCGCTCTACGCTGTCGACGGTGGTGGCATAGCGCCGGAGTGCGCCGCCAGCGGCCTCGCTGTTGGGATAGACGAACGCGATGGCCCGTCCGGGGCTAGCCTGCGGAGCCATGACGACCTTGAAGTATCGTCGTGGAAGGGGGATGCCGCCCGAGTGCGGAATGGTGTCGAGGCCGCGCTCCAGCACGGGTCCGCAGGCCACGACAAGCGCGCGGTCGCGCTCGGCCCACTCGCGGCACTTCTGCTCGAGGTTGGCCCATCCGCCCTCGTTGAGCGAGGCGTGCTGCGGGCAGATGTTGGTCATGAGAAAGGTTTGCTGCAGTGCGCGTTGGCTCCAGCGCATGTCAGCCGCCGGGGCGAGGTGGCCGCGATGCAGCGCCGTGCCGGCATAGGCATCGGGCTGCGGGCATCCGGCCACAGCACTGTCGGCCATGAAGAGGTCGGTGCGCTGTGCGTCACCCTCGAGGTGGCCGGGGGTGAGGAGATAGGTGACGCACCGCGACATGTGGATTGCCGGGTCGAAGTAGGCGGTGAAGCCCTCGTAGCGCAGCACCGAGGTGTGGGGCACCCGGTGGCAGAGCAGGCTGTCGCAGCGTGCAGCGGTGAGCGGCATGGGATCACCGGTGCGAGTGGCGTGGCATTTCCAGAGCAATGCCCCGGTCATCAGCACTACGGCCGCCAGCCAGAGCGCCACGCGGGCCAACGACCGCAGGCGCAGGGTGTCAGGAGGCAGAGGCATCGCTGGTGGAGTTGTCGGCAGTGGAGTCCGAAGGGCTGTCGGGGGCGGCTTGCTCGCGCTGCTCGCGCAGGCGGGCGATGTGGGCGAGTTCGCTGAGCGCATAATCGCCATTGTCGGGATCGTCGAGCATCTCCTTGAATGCCTGCTCCGCATCGTCGAGCTTGTTGAAATTGATGAGTGCGTAGGCCCGGCGCCGGCTGAGTAATTTGAGGAAGTTGTGTATGCCCTCGGGCATTTCGTCTTCGTCCTTGAAGTGTTCGGCAATCTCGCTGACGATGGTGTCGATGGTGCGGAACACGCGTATGTCGTGGGCGCATGCCAGGCAGTTGACGAGGGTCGTGGCGGTTTGTACGCGCGGGTCGCCTTCGAACAGCTGCAGGTAGTAGAACGCCCTTTCGTACTGCTGCAGCTCGCAGTAGCAAATGCCCATATAGTAGCATATGTTCATGAAAGTGGCACGCAGGTTTTCGGGCAGGTTGAAGAATTCGGGCAGCATGTCGCAATAGGCATTCTCGAAGTGCTGGAGAGCCTGCACATAACGCTTGTCGAGCATGAAGCTACGGCCCCAGTAGAGGTTGTAGGCTATGTCGGCCCGCGTCACATCGTAGATGAGCTGCTGCTGGTCGGAGAGTTGCTCGCCGTCGCGGATTTTGATGCGTGCGTCACGCCACATGTAGTCGAACTCCTGCTGGCGCTGCTCGTCGGGGACGCGGTCGTAGGCCATGATGTTGGAAGTAGACGCGTTGAGCCTATACGTTGACAGCGTGTTGGAGCGACTGGTTGTGGCGGCCGACATGGTGGAGGTGACGCGGAAATAGATCGACTTGTCGTCATCGCCGTCGGCCATGGCCGTGATGGTGATGATGCGCCAAGGCTGTTCGGCGTCGTCATTCTCGCTGTCCCACAGACTGACACGGGCAATGGCGACGGCGCTCTGGTGTGCCAAAATGGCATCCTTGCCGGTGCCTTTTATCAGCATTCGGCTCAGGTCGTAGGCGGCCAGATTGCTGTCGATGGTCTCGACCTGGGTGCCGCGCACCACCTTGAGGCTGTCTATCTGGTAATTACGGAGCGACATGGCCTTGTCGAGCCACTGCTCGAGTGTGATGCCCCGGTTGGCGTCGGCGCGCCATCCGTGGCCGTTGCTCGTGGCGTCGTGGCGCATCTCCTGCATGGCGATGAGGTAGCGCTCGCGCATGGTGCGGCAGGCGGCTTCCTCCACATCGGCCTCGTCCGACTCGGTCTCGGTCTTCTTGGCGTCGTGATAGTTATCGATAAAGTCGCGCTGACAGGCGAAGCATGCCCCGAGCAGCAGTTTGAGTTGCTCGGGGTAGATGGCATTGATGAAAAACGACAAGTGGACGCGAATGCAGTTCTCCTCCTCGTCGAAAGTGTAGACATACTTGAGCACGAGGCTCGACGAGTTGGCGCGGTTGCACATGGCCCGCACGAGCTGAAGGTCGCCGGGAGGCGCTGCGAAGAAGGCGGGATAGTTGATTTCGAATCCGATGTTGGAGTTCTTGATCAGTGCGAAATAATTCCCGCCCTGATAGGTGAACATGACGCGCACCTGCTCTTCGTCGGGCTCGTCAATCTCCTTGTAGTTGCAGTTGTTCGACTTCAGGAACGCGATGAAGTCGTCCTTCATCGTGTCGGAAGGCTGCTGTATATTATCGGAATTGAATAATCGGTCGAGTATCTTCATTGTCGTGAAAAAATTGATTTAGAGTGAGTCTGTCCTCGTCGGCACGCCCAGCCACAGGGGCGATTCGCCCTCAAGGGGCGGCTTGGCGGCAGGGCAAGGAGTTCATGGTTTAAAAATAACGTATATTCTGTATAGCATATTGGTCATTGCAACAATCGTGCCACGCTGCCGCGGGCTTGTGTCAGTCCACAAAGTAGCGGGCGCGTAGCGAGTCGATTTGCGGCCGTTGCTCGCTCTGCAACTGCCGGAGCCACGCGTTGAGGCTGTCGCGCAGGGCCACCTGCTGCTTGGCGAGTGTCCAGGCCTGGAACTGCGACATGCTGATGTCGACGCTGGTGTCGATGCCCGTCAGCCGCTGCGCCATGGCACGGGCTATGCTGCGGTTGACCACAGCGAGCCGGATGTCGCCGGCAGCCACGAGCATGACGAGCTGCTCGGGGCCGTAGGTGTCGTCGGCCACCACATGGATGGTGTCGCCTATCTCGCGGCTGAGTCCGCCTATGCGCTCCACCATTGGCGAGCCCTTCACTACATGGACCGTGTCGCCGGCTAGCCCGAGCTGCGAGCGGATGCGGGCGGGCTGCCGCTGCACGAGCACCTGCTGGTCGATGCACACGGGGTCGGTGAAGAGGTAGTGCCGGCGGTTCTCGGCCGTGGTGGGGAACTGCGCCACGAGCACGTCGTAGGCCCCGGTGGCAAGGCCGTCGAGCCCTTTCTGCAGAGTGACGATGGGGTGGAACTTGACGGGGCGTCCGGCCTGCCGGGCCACGAGGCGGAGCAAGTCGTAGTGGAATCCGCCCAGGGTGTCGGCATAAGTATAATAGGTGACGGGCGAGTACTCGATGGCCACGTCGATGGTGTCGCCTCCGCTGGGCGATGGCGCCACGGGCATGGGCACGGGCCGGTCGCAACGGCCCAGGGCCACCATGCAGGCCACCACGGCGGCCAGCAGCAGGAGGTAGACCGCCATCTGTCCGCGCCGAGTGCCTCGGGGTTGTGAACGTCGTATCATCTCGAATCGGCAGCTTTTATCGTAATCTTTATTCCGTTATCCATGCCCAGCCTATGGCTCACTCCCACTTGTAGGTGGCGATGTGGTGGTGGAAGTCGTCCTTGACGCTCTCGAAGGCATTGAGCAGAGCCTCGCCGCTCGCCACTCCATTGTCGTCGACGGGCACGTCGGGGGCGAGCACGTCGCCGTCGTCGCAGGGGCCTATGGCCTCGGGCAGCTGCTTGATGAGGCGGCCCTGCTCGTCGAAGTAGAAGCGGAACTCGAGCCGCGTGGGCGAGTCGAGCACCTGGGTGGTGATGAGCATGAACATGGGCTGCTCGGTGACGGGGTCGAAGAGGTACTCGCGCGTGTAGCCCTACATGCCCATGTTGCGGGAGTAGCGGCAGGTGGCAAAGTAGAGCGTGGGGCGGAGCATGTATTGCTCGTCCTCGTCGTCGGTCCAGTAGAAGGTCGACGTGTAGTCGAAGAGTCCCGTGCCGGGCATGTTGCGCTTGAAGCTGACGGTCATCTGCTCCACGCCGGGGTCGTCGTATGGTTTGTTGTTCATCAAGTCCAGGCGCGCGGCATAGGTGTCGCGGATTTGCTTGAGCCGCGCCTCCACGCTCTGGGCGCTGGCGGCGGTGGCAGCCAGGGCGGCGGCGCAGAGCAGAAAAAGGAATCGACGTGTCATGCGTTTGTGGTTGGTTTTAGGGTTTGACGATGGCAGGGAGGCCTGCTAGTTGGCAAAGTCGACGCTCACGCCAAGCTGGAAGCGGCGCGGATTGAGCGGATAATGGGGGATGGCGAAGTAGTCGTTGCCGCCGAAGAGCTTGCCGTTGGCATGGGTGAGAGCCACATAGAAGCGTGCCCGCTTGAGCTTGAAATTGGCATAGAGGTTCATGAGCAGGAAGTTGCCGCACTGCTTTTCGCGCTGGTTGTGGAAGGCCATGGTGGCGGGGTCGTAGCCCGGGGCGTAATACTTGGTGTAGTAGTTGGCGTCGACACCCAGCTGCAGATGCAGCACGCGCGCGATGAGCACCTTGATGTAGAGGTTGCTGTAGACGGCCAGCTTGGGCAGCGGCAGCACGGCCTCGTTGCTGCTGGTCTGCAACGTGACGGCATTCTCCCAGTTGAAGGCCTTGAAGTGGAGGTCCTGGTTGAATGTCGCGCTGAGCACATGCACAGCCGGGCTGTGCTGCGCAGGCAGGGCCAGGGTGTCGAAGTAGACGTAGTTCTTCAGCGTCTCGTAGCCCACATTGACGCGCGTCCACGTGTGCGGGATGGTGAGTTCGCCGCCCACGCGCAGCCGCTGCGTTTTGCCAAAGTCGTTGCTCCACACGGCGTGGTTGGACCGGAATTGCTGCATCAGGAAGGGCGTGGACAGGTTCTTGAAATAGCCGTATGCCCTCAGGCTGACGGAGTCGCGCCCGAGGCGGAAGCGAGTGACCACGTCGCCGGTGAAGTCGAGTTCGCCGGCGGCTTCTCCCACGAGCCCCACCTGGGCGGTGGCCCGGTAGCGGAGCAAAGCCCCTCGCTGCTTGGTGAGCTGCCCGCCCACCCAGAGCAGGTTCTGCGTGGTTCGGTCGGCCACGACGGCAGGCAGCGCGTCGAGGGCCTCGGCACGCTCGGCCACGGTGTCGGCCACCTGCGTGAAGCGGCGCACCTCGTGGGTGGCATAGACCGAGAATCCGAACTTGGCATATCGGTTGAATCCCTCGAGCAGTGCCACGCCCAGGGTGTTGCGCAGCCGCCACGCGCGTGTCCGCTCGTCGGTGCCGCCGAGCGTGAGGTAGGTGTTGCGGAAGAAGGCGGTGTCCTGTGTGCCATTCTGGTTGAGGAAGCGGTGGTTGTTGTTGGCAAAGTCCATGGTCCACACGAAGCTGGTCACGGGCACATAGGTTCGGCTGACGATGCTGTCGGTGAGGCTGTCGCGCTTGGTGCGGTAGAAGCCCACCTTGTAGCGGTGGTTCATGAAGAAGTGTCCGCCGTCGAGCGAGTTCTGCGCGGCGGTGAGGTGCGTGAGAATGCTCTTGTTGTCGACGCGCGTCACTCCGCCCTGCACGGCGGCGGGGTCGGTGATGTAGCGGTCGTCGGTGATGCCGCCGTTTTCGCGCGTGGTGAAGCTGTAGTGGCTGTAGAAGGTCTGCAGCTCGTAGCGGTCGCCCATATAGGAAGCCATGGCGTGCCAGCCGAAGTTCTTGTCCGACTGGTTGTCGTAGCTGCCTTTGGAATAGATGTAGTCGATGGCGGCGCCAATCTGCAGCCGCCGGTTGACGTTGCCGCTGAAGGTGGCCCGCGTGCGGTCCTGGTTGCTGTACTTGTCGCCTCCGGTGGCGTGCGAGAGCAGCGTCATGGGTATGCGGGTGTTGTAGAACACCTGCCGCCGTGTGCTGTGGAGCCAGTGGCCGATGGCGTCTTGCATGAAGAACTCGCTCGCGAGCGGGCGCTCGAAGAAGAGCTGGTTCTGCCCGGCGGCGCCGTAGTTGCCGGTGGTGGCCCACGCCGCGCTGGGCAGGCTGGGTACGGCGGTGCGGTGGAAGTCTTCGAAAAGGGTGTCGATGGTGGCCGGGCGGTGGTCGCCCAGCGGCTCCTCCACGCCCCAGGCCACCGACGGCTCCACTGTCACCTTCTCCTTCTTCGGCTTCTCGACCTGCTGGCCCGCGGCCGGCAAGGCCAGCAGCAGGGCCAGCAGCACAGGCAGGAATATGTGGGTCAACTTCATTGTTTGGGCGGTGATTAATCGATTGAACTTGCAAAATTAATAAATAATGCCCAATCAACAAGAACTCAGCCGGCAGTTTTCGGTTAATTCACGTTGACTTCACGTTGACTGACAGTCATGCCTGACGGTTGCCTACAATGCGTTGCGGCAAAATCCAGAGCCGCGATGCGGCACTCAACTGCGCATCGCGGCTCTCGGGATTGATGAAATGGTGTGTCGGAGCGGCTGTCAAGCCTTGCCGAGCATGATGTTGATGATGGCGTTCATGTCATCGACATCGACGCTGTTGTCGCCGTTGAGGTCGGCAGAAGCGGTCTTCTCGGCCTTGCCGAGCATCATGTTGATGAGGATGTTCATGTCGTCGACATCGACTGCGTCGTCGCCGTTGAGGTCGCCCCTGACGACTTTGTTGCCGGGCAGGATTTCGATCAGGCCGGAGAAGTAACTATTAGAGCCGGCCTCGCACACACCGCCTCGATCCACGTGTCCGCCCTCGGGCAGTGCGATGTAGCAGTCCACGAGTTGCAGCTCACAGCCGCTGTCGATGCAGCCACGTTCCAGATGCACGGTGGCGTTCTCGATAGTCATGCTCTCATCTCCATTATCGCCCATGATTACCGTGCCCGAAGGCGAGTAAGTTGTGGGGTCGTTGGCAAAGATGCCGCAGTTGCGTATGGTGAGACGATGGTCGCCGGTGCCCGAGCCGCTCGAGAAGTAGAACGCGGCAGCAGTGTCGAAGAACTGGAGCTCGCCGGGGCCTTCGATCACGGCACCGTCGCAGTTTGCGATATCAACCGCGATTATCGAGGGGCAGCGAATGGCGTTACGGCCCAAAAGCACAATCTTGATACCCGGCAGCGCATAGCGCACATATATGGCCTTCTTATCCGAGATGATGGTGGCGTTGTCGAGGGTGAGCGTGTTTGTTTCGGGGTTGTAGGTCACCGTGCCCTCGATACCGGGGCCGGTGATGCCGTTCTTGTTGTCGCTGGTGACCTGGATGCCGGCAATGGTGATGGGATAATCGGGGGCGCCGGTGTAGTCGAGCCATTGGTTGCCGTTGTAGTACTGCGGGTTGAAGCCGCGCTCGCGCGCCTCGAGAATCTGGCCTTGCGTCATGATGTTGCCCTCGGTCGAGCCCGTGTTGTCGTAGACCAGGAACGAGGTGGTGCCGGTGGCAAACGGCAGGTGGGTCACCAGGTCGTTCATCGCCGGTGCCTTGATCTGGTTGCGGTAGATGGTGATGGTCTTCAAGGCTGCATTGTTGCGCAGATTGACGGCGGTGAGCTTGTTGCTGAAGCACTGCACATACGACAGCTCGTCGAGGTCGGCGAGGTCGAGGCTGGTGAGCTTGTTGTTATAGCAATTCACCATCGTCAGCAACGCATTGCTGCGCAAGTCGAGACGGCCGGTGAGGTTGTTGTTCTGGACATCCAGGCGGTGAAGCCCGTAGAACCATTCAATGCCCTCAAGGTTTGCAATGTTTTTTTGGGTAAGCGACAGTGTCGACAAGTTGAATATCTCTTGAAAGGTGAGCTTGGCGTCGCTGCCGTAATCCTGCGCGAGCAGATAGTTGCGGAAGTTGTCGTCGGGGAAATTCAGGGCATGGATGTCGATAGCATCTTCCAGTATGCCACGGGCACCATTAGTTTTCCACCACGTCAGTTTCCAATTCCTGCTCTGCGCTGTTGGCTGCCAATTAAGCGGGGGCACACAGTTGTTCTCTACATCCTGATCTTTGGGCACGCAGCTGCGGAAGTTGAACGTGGCCGCCGCGGCGTCGGCCGACCGTCTTGGCAGCGAGCTGATGGCATCCCTCATGCCGGCCACATTGATGTTGTTGCACCTGACGTCCACGCTTGTGAGCCAATGGAAGTCCGACAGGCTGGGAAGAGCGGTCAGGTTGTTGTAGCTCACATTCAGTGAAGTGGCAAAGGGGAACCATTCAATGCCCGTAAGGTCGGAAATTCCCTTGCCGAACAATTCGGGAATCTCGGTGTGGTGGTTGAAGATAATACGATCAGCTCCCGAGCCATCAGTATAATAATAATAAATCTTGTCGGAATCATAATCGCGAGTGTAATAGAATTTACTTTTCACATGTTCGGCGACAATGTTTCGCAGCGTGGCATCGGGGAAGTGTTGCTCGTCGATGGGCACCACAGTGTTGATGAGAATATTCCTTCTCGCCCATAAGTTGCCATCGGCATCCACAAAGCCTTTTTTCTCGGGGCTGAAAGTGACATTCGACTCCACGCAGTCGCCCAGCGTGAGCGAAGCGATGTCGTAGGCCGACTCATAGCTGCTGGAGTTCTTAAAGCAGACGACCGACTTCTCGACAGTGAGATTCTTCAGGTGCGCAATGCATCCGCCACGGCAGTAGTTGGTGGTGACAAAGGAATTGCGGATGACCAGTGTTTCATTACCATTTCCCTCGATGGGAGGGTTGTCTGAGTCAGTATATTGGGAACCATTTTTTGCTTCGGCGTTGACCCTTAGAGACTCGATGGTGAGCGTAGCGCCGTTGGTGATGTAGATGCTGCCGGCATTGCCATGGCCGGGATCCCAAACCAAGGCCGAGTATTCATGCTGACCGAAGGTGTAGACCAAAGCGTCCTTGTCGGCTCCGCGCATGGTGGTATTGACCTCAAAGCGCACCGGCGAACACCCTTCGGCCAAGAAGTTGTTTTCTCCCTCAAAGATGATGGTGAGCCCGTCGCAACTCTCGTTGAGGATGGCATGGTTGCCACTACCCTTGCGCTCAATGCGCACACCACTCATGGTGAGGGTCTTGGTCGATGGGTTGTACTTCACGGTGCCCCTCTCGATGTTGTCGCCGGTCACGTTCTGGTAGTTGTCGCTGTTCACACTCACGCCTCCAATCTTGAAGCCGTAGTAGGTGGCGGAACGGCCGGCCAGGGCGACCAAGCACACCGCCAGTAAGAATAGTAAGTATCGTCGCATGGTTTTTCTGTTTTTTCGGTTTCAGGAATTCAATCGCTTAACTGCCGCTTGCAGTAGTTCATAACTTGGTTATTTGAGCTTGACACTCTCGATAACGGCTGCCACCAGTGGGTCTTCGGGCTGGATGAAGTTGATGGTTACATCAAGGATTATCTCCTCGCCCCAGTCGGCTACCAAGTGGTAGAACTCGTTGGACTCGCTACGCACGGTGCTATAAGTCTTGCCTCCGATTTTCACGTCAGCACCTTTCATGATGCCGGTCGATACCAGGTCATCGATTCTCACGGCAGCAGTCTTGTGAGGCACTTTCGAGACTTCGATTTTCTGGGTCATATTGTCATCACGGTTTTTGGTCATGATGATTTCATCGAAGGCACCCACAGTGGCTTTCCATCCCTCGGGCACGTCGAGGCTCAGGTCGTTGCTCTCGATGGTGCAGGGTCCCATTTTCACGACTTCGGCTTCTTCGGCGGGTTCGGTTTCTTGGGACGTTTGCTCTACAGCAGCAGAGTCGGCGGCCTTGGCATCGGCACCGTTGTCAGCGTTGCCATTGCAAGCAGTGAGCATGCCAACGGCAGCAATCATTAAAAAGAACTTTTTCATAATATCAAATTTGATTAATTAATAATATCGAGGGTTGTGAGTGCAAAATTAGTGGTTTTCGGTCAATTCAACCATGCCTAATCGTGCATTCAGCTATTTCAAGTGCGAAAATCGGTAGTGCGACGGTGTCGTGCCATACACACGCTTGAAGGCTCTGGCGAAGCTCGACGGGTCGTCGAATCCACAATGAGCTGCCACATCGGCCACACTCATGGCCGGCTGCCCGGCGAGCAGACTGGCGGCGCGCGCCAGCCGCCGGCGCGTGGCGTACTGCTGCAGGGTGAGACCGGTGGCGGCTTTCACGCGGCGGTTGACGTGTCCGCGTGTGAGAAACAATTCTTGCGCCAGCTGCTCGATGGTGAAGCTGGCATCGGAGTTCTCGGTTGCCAACAGTGTGTCGAGCTGCCGAAGCAGTGCTTCGTCACCATCTTGATGCCTCGCCTGGACGGGGTGGTTGCTCTTTTTCATGCTGCAAAATTACAACCGCAGCCGCTCTCGGCACCATGCAAAATCGTGCAAAGACTTTGCAGAATCGTGCTTTTGGCCGGTTGCTGCGCACAATCGTGCTTTGCTGGCGGCTTCAAGCACCATTCTGCATCATGCCTTGAGGGCACGATGCTGCGAGGGAGAGGCGCCGAAGGTGCGCTTGAAGGCCCTCGAGAAGGCTGCCGCGTCGCCGAACCCACACCGGTCGGCCACCTCGGCGATGGTGAGCGCCGGCTCTCGCTCCATGAGCTGGCGCGCATATTCCAGGCGCACGCGCAGGGCATACTGCTGCGTGGTGACGCCGGTGAGCGCTTTCACGCGGCGGTTGAGGTGGCCACGGGTGAGGCACATGTGGTCGGCCAAGCGGTCGACACTCACGTCGCCCTGCTCCATCATTGCCCTGACGTGGCCCACCAAGCGGTCGAGGAACTCACGGTCGGCCATGGCCGGCGGTGCGGGAGCCGACGGGTTGGCCGCAGCCGGCGGCGCGGCGGTTGCCGGTGCCTCGGGCACAGCCGCCGATGCTTGCGGCTCGCGCCGCAGCTCGTCGATGATGGCCTGCAAAGCCGCCTCGCGCAGGCGCGAGCGCCGGCGCATCCACCACCACACAGCACAGGCCAGCAGTGCGGCTACCAGCACCCCGGCCAGCACGGCGAGGCGCACACGCTGGCGATGACGCGCCAGGTCGCGCTGGAGCCAGTCGTTGTCGAACTCGGCGTTGAAGCGGGCCAGGCTCTCGGCCGTGGCTGTGCTGTAGAGCGAGTCCTTGAGCAGGTCGAAGTAGTCGAGCTCGATTTTGGCGCTGTCGGGGTTCAGCGTCCACAACGCCTCGTAGAGCCCACGGTGGGCGTGCAACTCGTTGCCCAGGTCGCCCATCTGAGCGAAGATGGCCGCCGCCTCGCGGTAGTAGGGCACGGCCTCGCGGTCGCGCTGCTGCGAGAGCAGCGCCATGCCCATTTTGTTGCACGCGATGCCCAGCGAGTGGCGGTCGCCCAGTTGCCGCAAGGCGGGAATGGCGGCCTGCAGCACCTGCTCGGCCTCTTGCCAGCGGTGCAGCCCGAGCAGCACCGACGCCTTCTGCGTCAGGCGCACCTGCAGTTTGTCGTCGCGCCCAAGATGGCGCTCGATGGCGCAAGCACGGTTGGCAAAGGCCAGCGCCCGGCGGTCATCGCCCAGCGCGTGATACACCTCGGAGGCCATGCCCTGCAGCACCGCCATGCGGGCGGGGTTGCCGGCCTGCTGCGCCAGGTCGATGGCTTTGAGGATATACTGCTCGGCCTCGCGCGGCTGGTTGGCACCGATGCAGATGCCGGCCAGCGTGTTGAGCGACGAGCTCATCACGTCGGGGTCGCCGGTGCGCTCGTCGAGCCGGTAGCACTCTTTGGCATAGCGCACGGCGTGCTCATAGTCCGACATTCTGAAGTAGCTCAATGCCAGCAGATTCAGACAGTCGGCCTTGCTATCGCCGGCAAACAGGGGCAGCGCGCGCTCGCCATAGCTCACGGCATGGCGGTAGTCGGCATGGTCGTAGTAGTGCTCTGCGGCCCAGTACCACACCTGCTGGCGGAGGCTGTCGAGCGGGGCGGTGGACGGGAACTGGATGAGCTGCTCGGTGAGCTGCTCGTTGCTGAAGGCGCGCATCAGCTCGTTGGCCTGTGCAACGGCCGCTTGGCCACTGGCCGACTCGAAGGCGGCCAGACGCTGCCCGATGGCATCGCTCTCGCCGGCCACCAGCATGACGGAGGCTGACAGGCAGAGCCATATCGATAGGATAAATTTCTTCATAATTATTATTATAGGGTGTAGATTGCTAAGGTTTCGGAATCGGTGCTGCCGAGGGGAGATGGCCGGCAGCGGTCAGTGCCGGGGCTGGGCAAAGCGGGCGGCCAGTTGCCGGATGCGGCGGCTGGCCTGCTCAAGCCGCTCGGGAGCGATGCGGCCGTCGTGCACCGCCTGCACGATGATGTCGACCAGCTTGAAGGGGCGGTCGGCCTCGAAGCCGGTGTTGATGTTGTTGCCCACACAGATGAGGTCGGCACCGGCATTGATGGCAAGCACGAGCGCGTCGGCAATACTGTAGCGAGCCAGGATGGCGTCCATGTAGAGGTCGTCGGTCACCACCACGCCGTCGAAGCCGAGCTGCTGGCGCAGCAGCCCGTCGATGGTGCGCGCCGAGAGTGTGGCGGGGTGGTCGGGGTCGATGTCGCGGTTGAAGATGTGGGCCGTCATCACCAGGTCGGCGCGGTCGTCGGCTATCAGCCGCCGGAAGGGTTCGAGCTCCTGCGGCTGCCAGGTGGTGGTGACGTCGACGAAGCCCCAGTGCGAGTCGCCGGTGGCGCTGCCATGGCCGGGGAAGTGCTTTAGCGTGCAGGCCACGTGGCGGCGGCGATGCTCGTCGACAAACCATTCGGCCTGGCGCACGACGGTGGCCGGGTCGGCGGCATAGCGGCGGTCGAGACCTCCAAGGCCCGAGCAGCCCTTGTCGAGGTCGACCACGGGTGCGAGGTTGACGTTCACGCCGCTCTGGGCAAGCTCGCTGGCGCAGAGCGCGGCGTAGTGGCGCGTGGAGTCTTCGCTGCCGATTTGCCCCAGGCGGCGGGCGCTGGGCAGGGGGTGATAGCCGTATTGCGGCTTGAGTCGCGCCACCCGTCCGCCCTCCTGGTCGAGCGCGATGAGCAGCGGCTCGTCGGCCCATTGCCGCAGCTGTGCGGTGAGCCGCTGCAGCCGCTCGCGGCTGGTGACGTTGCGGGAGCCGATGGTGGCCGAGCCGGTGAGGTCGACATCGAAGAGGATGATGGCCCCCACGTGCAGGTCGCGGACGTAGCGCGCGGCGTCGCTGCGCTCGGTGACCGAGTCGCCGCGGAATCCCACCATGAGCATGCGCGCGGCCTGCCGGCGCAGCAGCGAGTCGGCGGGCAGGACGGCGGCGGGCTGCGCCATCGAGGCCATGGCTGCCGGCAGAGCCATGGCCAGCCATACGAAAATTCGTTTCGACAGAAAAGCCATTATCGTGGATTATTGGTTACTGAACGAAATGGGCTGGCCGATGGCGGCGTCGGGGGCCTGGATGTGGAGCATGGCGCACACGGTGGGGGCGATGTCGGTCATGTGGGTGAGGCGCGCCGTCTCGCCGGCGGGCACATGCCACCCGTAGAAGAGCAGCGGTATGTGGGAGTCGCTCTGGTTCCAGGTGCCGTGGTTGGAGCCGGCCAGGTCGCCGTCCCAGCTGGAATAGTGGCCGGTGACGGGCAGCACGAAAATCTCGCCGCTGCGCTTGCTGTTCCATCCGAGCATGATGCGCTCGCGGATGAAAGCGGGCACGGAAGCCTGCGCCGCCCGCTCGCAGTCGACGGCCCACATCACGTTGCGCGGCCGGCCGAGCGCCTCGACGGCGGCAGCCTTCACGGCCTCGCGGTCGAGTCCGGCCTGAGCGATGGCTTCGTTGTTGATGTAGAAGGAGTATCCCATCGCGGCCTTGATGAGTTCGCTGGCGCCGAATCGCTGCTGGAGCTCGCGGTTGGCCTCGTCGCGCGCCGGCCCGCTGAAGAAGCGCCCCGAGGTGATGCCCATCTGGCGCATGTGCGCCTCGCTGTAGGTGCCGCCGTGGTAATCGGTGACGATCAGGGGCATATACAGCCTGC
>CAMVDK010000035.1 GCA_947166165.1 uncultured Porphyromonadaceae bacterium | reverse complement strand
GCTTCGGTGATAATGGTGGCCGACGCGCTGACGCGACCAGCGGCAGGCATCATCGTGGCGCGCGACGGCGCGCGAACAGCCGTGATGTGCCACAGCGGACGGCGAGCGGTGGTGTGGATGCCCGACACCGCCGACTCCACGACGGTGATGCTGCACGAATTCGCACAGCACCACGAGGCGATGCTGGCGCGACGCGGAGTGCGCCAGCTGGTGTGCATTGGAGCCGGCGACACGCTGCGCGACCGCTTGGCAGTGGTCAGGCCACCCTACGCGCTCATGCATGGAATGCGGCTCGTGGCTCCACGGGGCAGGCGATGGATGCACAGCGAAACGACTGCCACGGCCGACGTCGTGCTGCTCACCACCCACACCGCCGGCAGTCCGCGCTGCGCCGAACGGCTCTATGCCCCGCGCCTCGTGGTGGCGGCGTGCGACCTCGCCCCCGACAGCACAAGCCAGCTCCACTGCACGCTGCTGAGGCTCAAGCCCGGCGACGTGGCGAGCATCGAGTGCCCTCCGCCGTCATCGCCCGAGCTGTAGGACCGAGGCACATGGCTGGGAATGCGTCGGGCAGATAAGGACAACGAATTGAACGAATGAAACAAATGTTTGATTCGGTCGGTTGTTTGTTCAATTTGTTTGATTTGTTGTTGTAAAATTTGCGGCTTCAAAACGGCGGTACATCGCGTCAAATCTTGCGAGGGCAGGGCCATGACGCGTGGTGGCGGATGGCGGAATATACTGGTAATCAATAATGTGTACGCCCTCTATGACTCGGCCTCCGGGCGTGACAGGTCACGCCCCTACAGCCGCGCCGAAAAAAAGCCGCCCCCCGACATCGCGTCGGGAGGCGGCCGTCCTGATTTGTTACTATATAATACTATTGAAAAAGTAGAGCCTTGTTCACTTGACGAGCTTGGCGGTGGTCACGGTGCCGTCGGCATGGCGGGTGACCACGATGTTGATGCCGTCGAAGGGCTTGTGGCTCACGATGCCTGCGGGGCCGACGTAGGTGATGCTCACCACGTCGCCGCCGGGGGCCTGGAGGTCGGTGACGGCGGTGGGCTCGTCGGCGGTGACGGTGAGGCGCAGGTATTGCGTCTGTCCGCGTTGCGTGGCCCAGACGATGGCCTCTGCCGAGCCGGGGGTCGACGAGGTGGCGGTGAGCACACCGTCGGCACTCAGCTGCAAGTCGATGGCCGAGGCGGCCGGGGCGTGGCGACCCTGAGGCGCTGCCCCGGGAATCTCGATGCCATAGGTCACGGTGCTGCCGTCGGAAGCCAGGTCGAAGTAGTCGGCCAGGGTGATGGCGGCTTGGCCGAGAGGCACCGAGGCCTGGGCCTGGGTCATGTCGCGCTCGCAGTTGAAGTCGTCCATGACGAAGTAGGCGGCGGTGTTCAGGCCATAAGTGCCCTTGTCGCTGCCGTCGAGCGTGAACCGCACCTTGGTCACCTTGCCCAGCGGACGCAGATCCATCCACTGCCAGGTGTCGAGGATGTAGTGGTCGGCCTCGACAGTGGAGCGGTAGTCGCCCAGATAGAAGGTGACGGTGCCCGTCTGCGTGGAGCCGTTGAAGCCGATGGCGTTGACGGCAAACCACGAGCCTTGCTCAAACTTGTGTGCGAAGCCGTCGCCCACAGCCATGCTGGTATAGGCGTAGGCGTTGTTGCTCACGTACACGCCGAGCAGCTCGTCGCCGTCGGCGCTGTTGGTCACCTCCACAAACTGTCCCTCGGGGAAGGCCACCACATAGTTGGCCGAGCCGTTGTGGCCCTGACCCACGGCGCTGTGCCACTGGTCGGTGAGGCCTGCGTAGCTGGTGGCGGTCTCGTTGCTCAACGAGTAGCCATACCAGTAGTCGTAGCTGGGCATGGCACCGGTGTTGAAGTAGTATGAGCCGCTGTAGAAGCCGTCGCTCACCATGCTTTCGGTGGTGGGGTCGTAGGCCCAGTGGCTTTCGGCATCGAGGAAGTTGTCGTCCATGGTGGCGGTGACAGCGTCGCCGAGCACGCGCACGGCGGTCTTAGCGGTGGCCGTCTGGCCGTCGGCGCTGGTCACCGTCAGGCGGTAGGCGTAGCTGTGGGCGGGCTCGACGGTTAGGTCGGGCTCGCTGCCCACCACTTGGTTCATCTGGTCACGCCACTCATAGGTGTAAGGCAGGTCGCCACCGGTCACGGTGGCCTCGATGGTGGCCTGCTCGCCGGCCTCGATGGTCTGCGTGCTAGTCACTTCCACCATCAGCGGCTCGATGTGGCGCAGGGTGGTGAACACGTCGGTCTCCACCACATCGCTCTCCACGCCCAGGGCGCTCACGGTGAGCATATATGCCTTGTAGCTCGTGGCGGGCTGCAGGTCGGAGAGTGCGACGGCAACCTCGGTGTCGGCGGCGATGTCGCGGCCCTCGGTGGCCTTGAGCTGGTCGGTGCTGGGAGCCTTGGCGGCGCGTGCGGGAGCGCCCTCGGGGGCATCGGTCACGGCCTCCACCAGGGTGTAGAGCTTTCCGCCCACGGTCCACTTGCTGGTCACCGTGGCACTCGTCTCGGTGACGGCGGTCACGGTGGGGTAGCCATCGGCCATTTCGGGTTTCTCCTCAACCACCTCGGCAAACTCGTAGGCACCCACGGTGGGAGCCTCGGTGCTGCGCGCGCGGCCGTCGGCGTCGGTGGCGATGTAGTCGATGGGCAGGCCCATGTTGAGGTTGCCCGCCTCGAGCAGGTGCAGGTCGGCGTCGCTTAGGAATGCGGCCTGCTCGGCGATGTTGCCGCTGTTGCCTTCTACGGCGTTGAGTGCCTCGACGGTGGTGCCATCGAGTGCGTTCTCGCCCCAGAAGGCGTTGTTGGTGAATCGCACCCGGCTGCTGTAGTCGCCATAAATGAACATGGCGGGGCTGCCGGTCAGGTTCTGGATCAGGTTGTTCTGCAGCGTGATGCCGGTGTAGGTGTCGCCACTGCGGCGTGCGGTGTAGAAGCCGTAGCCGCCTTGACCGGCGATGCGCACGGTGTTGTGGGCGACGGCGATGTCGCGCTGGTCGATGTCAATCTCGATGCCTGCGCTGCTGTTGCTGGGCGAGGCGGTGATGTTGACCACATTGTTGTAGACCTGGATGGGCTGCTGGGGCGTGCCGTAGCACTCGCCGCGCAACTGGATGCCGCCACTGTAGTAGGTGGTGGAGCTGGTGATGCGGTTGCCGCGCACCACGCTGGCGCCGCGCATGCGGGCCAGGTCGAGTCCCCAGTAGCCGGTCTTCTGGACGAGCGACTGGAGGATGGTGTTGTTCTCGATGAGGGCATCGTCCTCGTCGTAGACGTAGACACCCTTCGAGCCGGCTTCGTTGATGACGTTGCCACGCACCACCAGGCCACGCTCGCGCGTGAGGCCCACATTGTTGGTGCCACCCAGATAGAGGGCGATGTAGCCGCCGTCGAGCAGGTTGTTCTCGAAGGTGCCGAAGTCGTTGTTGCGGCCATTCTCGTTGACGGCGGAGGTTTTCACCAGGTTCATGCCGCTGTAGCCGCTGGTCACCGGTGTGGCCACCACGTGGCAGTCGCGCAGGGTGAAGTGGTGGCTGCGGTCGTAGGTCTGCACCACGTAGCTGTACTCGCTCTGCTGGGCCGGTGCCAGTGTGAGCTTCTCGATGGTGACGCAGGGCGTCTGCTCCACGTAAACCATTCCCTTCTTGTAGCTGCTCGAGCCAGGCAGGTAGTCCGAACTGCCGGAGCCGCTCAGAATCGCTGCGTCGCGGTTGCCGCTCAAGCTGGTGAAAGTGATGGTGTTCTGCTCGCCGGCACCGGGCACGGCGGTCATCCACAGGTTTTCGGCATAGGTGCCGTCTTCGACCTGGAAAGTGACCGGGCCTTCCACACCGCCCTGCAGGGCAGCGGTGGCCTCGGCGAAGGTCTTGTAGTGAGCCTGCTCGCTGGCACCGATGATGTAGTTGCCCTTGAGGCCTGCCTTCACGACGCGCAGGGCAGCCTCGCCGTTGACGGCCATGTCGCTCTCACCCACGGTGAGCGCGATGGTCTGGGCGCTGACGGTGTTGCCGGGCATGGCCTCGGCGGCCACATCGACGGTGAGCCACAGGTAGTGGTCCCCATTGTCGTCGATGGTGACGGGCGTGCTCAGCGCGATGGTGTTCTCGCCGTCGGTCAGCGTGGTGAGCGTGCCCACCAGGCCGTCGTGGCTGAAGAGGGGGTTGCCGCCGGTGTAGTAGACGCGGGCGCCGTTCAGGTCGCTCAGCGTGGTGCTGCCGGTGGTCGAGAACTTGAGTTGACTGATGGCGACGGGGTCTTTGTCGCCACTCACCACGAGGTGGAGTTGCTGCATGACGCTGCCCACGGTGTTGCGCATCACGGGGTCGGTGGTGTTGGCCACCTCGACGGTTTCGACGGTGAACGGAGTCTTTTCGTGCAGACTCACTTCCATCTCCCAACCGTCGAGCGTCGATGCGCTGGCGTTGGCTTCGAAGACCACGGTGATCGAGCCGTCGGCGGCCTTGCTCACCAGGTTGTCAGGGCCGGTGGTGGTCGAGTAGCCGGTCACCTTGCCGAGCACGTTGTCGGCATTGGCTTCGCGGCCGCTGTAAATCATCATCTTGCCGCTGCCAATCGAGAAGGTGGACAGCGTGTTGATTTGCACGGCGCTGTTGTCGCGTCCGGGCACGAAGGTCACGGTGCCCTTGAAGCCCTTGGTGAGCTTGCCGTCGGCGCCGCCGTCGTCGTAGAAGAGCAGCGGTTCGGTCACGGTGACCACGTTGGTGCCGCTTTGCATCGTGTAGATGTATTTCACCACACGCTCGCCGGCGGGGTCGCCGTTCTCGATGTTGGTGACGGCTCCGTTGGTGGCGGTCAGGCTCACGAGCTTGGCATCGACAAGAGCCTCGGCGGCAGCGTCGGCCTTCACGTCGACAGCCACCCAGAAGTAGTTGTGACCCTCGGCCAGTGCGCGCTCGCCGTTCACCGTCACGGTACTCGACTCGGGATGCTCGACTGCGCCGAATGCCACTGCGCTTTCGCGGTTGTTCTCGTTGTTGTAGTAAACGCTCACCTTGTCGATGGCGGCCTGCGTGTTCTTGAGGTCGATATCGATTGCGCTGATGGTGGTCACGCTGAGCGTGCCTTCGGTCAGCACGTCGAAGTCGATCAGTTCGGCGTCGGTGGCGCCCACGGCCAGCACGTCGCTGCTAGTCTGGCGCACATCCACTTGCTTGATCTCCATGTCGTGGTTTTGGAAGGGCTGCACGGTGGCCGTCCAGCCGGTGGCGGCATAGTAGCTGCTGGTGGTCTTGGGGTTGAAGCGGATGGTGAGCGAGCCGTCGGCGCTCTGCGAGCGCAGTTTGCGGCCCGGGCCCACGTTGGCCTCGCTGGCATCCTTCAGGTTCCACAGCAGGTTGGCATTGTTCACCTCGGTGCCGCTGTAGATTTCAAAAACGGCTTTGGTGCCATAGCTCGTGCTGGCATAGTAGACATCGAAGGCCGAGAAGTCGATTTCGGCCACGGTTCCGGCCACGGTGGGGGTGAAGGTGACGATGTAGTCGGCGTCGTCGGCCTCATATTTGCCACTGTAGCCCTCGGTGTTGGTGAAGGTCCAGGCGCTCTTGATTTGGTGGCTGTGGCTGCCCTTGGTGGCACGGCAGATGTTCTCCACACGGCGTGTGGCCGTGGCCTCCGATTCGGGGGTGGCCGAGGTCTCACCAATGGCAGCACTGGTCAGCGTCAGGGTCACCTCGTCGCCGGTGTCGGCCTGGTCGTTGAGGTCGAGCACAACGGCCACATAGTTATGGCCCTCGATGAGCTGCTTGTCGCAAGCAATGGCGAACGAAGTGCCGTCGACCTCCACCTCGCCAATCTGGTCGGTGGTGGCGAAGGTGTTCTTCTTACCTAAATAGTACGCGCGTGCACGTGCGATGTTCTTGGCATCGGGCGTGGTGAGGTTGAGCGCGTTCAGATGCAAGGCATTGCTGGTGTTGTCGGTGAGCACGTCGATGACCAGCATCTCGGCGTCGCTCTCGCCAGCAGCCACGGTGGCCGTGCTGGCGGCCTGGGCGGTGATGCCGCTGAGCGTCATGTCGCCGGGCTGGAACTGGCTCACCAGAGCCTCCCAGCCGCTCTTGGGATAACCGGCGGTGCTCTTGAGGTAGACGGTCATCGAGCCGTCGGCGGCTGTCGACTTCACGATTTCTGCCTCGTCGAGCAGGGTGGTGATCAGGTTCTCCTCGTTGGCTTCGCGGCCATTGTAGAACTTGAACACGTCGTTGTAACCCACAGTCGACGTGTTGAAGAGGTCGAGTTTCGAGAAGTCGATCTTGATGGCCATGCCTTCGGTTGCCGGCACAAAGGTGATTTGACCCTCAAACCCTTGTGTGATGTTGCCATCCTTGCCGCCGTCGTCATAGAAATTGTAAGGCACATCGCCCACGGTGATGACTTGCGGGGTGGTGCCGATGAGTGCGATGGCGGGTTTCGTCACCGTCACAGGTGTGGCTGCCGTGAAAGGCGACACGCCATCGGGATGGGCCACAGTGGTGATGCCGGTCACCTCCACTTGGGCTTGGGAGCCCGGCAGTGCGTCGGCAAGGAATTCGCCGGCAATGCTGAAGGCGTTGTCGCCCTCGGCAAGCGGCTCGTTGAGCGAGAACGCGTAGCCGTCGGCGGTGGCGGCCACGGTGGCATTGAGTGCCGTCGCGCCCCGGAACTGAGGCTGCGCGCCCTTGTAGAGGCGCAGCGCCAGGGGGTTGATGGCGGCTTCGTTGGTGTTCACCTTGAAGTTGACGCCCGTCACAACGTCGGCGTTCATCACGCCGGTGGTGGTGACGTGTGCGCTGGCAAAGGTGACAGCCTCGGTGGCATCGGTGTTGGCGCTCACCTGGCTGTAGTCGCTGCTGGCGCCGGTGACGGCCATCTCGTCGAGCGTGATGCAGCGCACGGTGGCGTTCCAGCCCTGGATGGCCTTGGCGTAGCGATAGAGATACCCCACCGACAGGATGCCGCTCGCATCGGTGGCGGTGTAGGTGAGGTTGGTGTAGGTGCCGTCGAGCTTCTCGAGCACGGTGCCAGCGGGCAGTGTGCTCGAAGCGGTGACACCACTCGTCGAGGAGGCGTAAGTGAACGAATCATCGGCGTCGGGGTCGCCTGAATACACGTTCACATAAGCAGGCCACGATGTGCCATCGTTGCGCACGTCGAGGTTGGCGAAGGTGATTTGTATCGCCATTCCCGCGGCGGGCTTGAACACCGTGAGCGACTGAGAGTTGTTGCTGCTCGACGAGGAAATGCCCGTGTATCCGTTCATGTCCTGGAACGTGATTACCTCGTCGGCACCAACTTCAATCGTCTGCTTGCCGAACTGCAATTGCTTCACCACGCGGTCGGCATGCGCCGGAAGGGCGAGCGCGGCCATTGCGAGAAGCAGTGCAGCTGTCTTGGAAAACAAAGTAAAGTGCTTCATTGTGAATAAAATAGGTTAATAAAAGTGAGTTTCGTCGTCGCGTTCAGCTCTCGCCGATGTCGACGTCGAAACACAATGAAGCCCTGTGTGGTTGTGAATGCACTCTGCCGTGCCTGCCGCCGTGATGCGAAAACAGGTTTGGCTGCACATGCGGAGCCAGAAGTGTGGCCTACTCTGGGGAGTCATCAAGTGTGTTCCGGCTCTAAATCCACGAGAGCGCGAAATCTGTCTCGATAACGCGGCAGGTCTTCTGGCTTATCCCCGTCGCATGCCTTGGCCTTCCCACCGGTGTTAGTCCGGCAGTGACCTGTGTGGCGGCAAGCGACAATGATGGGAAATACAGCAGCGGGTTCTGCCCAGGATTCGCACCTGGTTCCCTTTTCAGCTGCCGGTGGAGCGGGCGCTCACGGCAGCCACCACATTATCACGCCGCAAAATTACTCTTTTTGCAGCGAACCAGCAAATTATTTCAGAACTATTTTTTTCACGCCACGCTCGGGTGGAGGCTGGAGAGGGAGGGGTGGGGGAGACTCGGCTCGCTCGAGAGGAGCGGGAGTGGAGAGGCTTCAGTGGAGTTGCTGTGCCACGGCCTCTTGGTGCACGAGCTGGAATATCTGCCTGACAAACTCGGGCGGGAGCCCCAGTGCTTCGGCGCGCGCCATGCGGTGCAGCAGCACTTGGTCGTAACGGTGGGTCTGCACAATGGGCATGGCGGCCTCCCGCTTGAGCTGTCCGATTTGCCTGACCACCTGCATGCGGCGCGAGAGGGCCTGAAGCAGGTCGTCGTCGCACTGGTCGATGAGCGAGCGAAGCAAGGCGAGTTGCTGTTCGCCGCTCGAGGTGGCGGTGCGCACGGTGAGGCGGTTCAGCAGGGCAAGCAGGGCGTGAGGCGTGATTTGCTGGGCTGCGTCGCTCAGCGCACGGTCGGGGTCGGGATGGCACTCCACCATGAGTCCGTCAAAACCCATGTCGAGCGCTTGCTGCGCGAGCTCGGGTACCAAGTGGCGCCGGCCGGCCATGTGCGAGGGGTCGACGAGCACAGGCAGCGCGGGGCAGCGACGCTTGAGCTCGATGGGGATTTGCCATTGCGGGTCGTTGCGGTAGATGGAGCCGCAGGCGGTGGTGGCGAAGCCGCGGTGCACGGCCGCGAGCCGCCTGACACCCGCGCGGTGGAGCCGCTGCAGGGCACCGAGCCACAGCTCCACGTCGGGAGCCACGGGATTCTTGACCAGCACAGCCACATCGGTGCGGCGATGCGCGGCGATGGAGTCGGCCACCTGCTGCACGGCGAAGGGGTTGGCGGTGGTCCGCGCCCCGAGCCAGAGCACGTCGATGCCGCCGTCAAGAGCGGCCACGACATGCTCGGGGGTGGCCACTTCGGTGGCCACGGGCATACCGGAGCAGGCTTTGGCTTGCTGCATCCAGGGTAGGGCAGTGGCACCCATGCCTTCGAAGCCGCCGGGATGGGTGCGCGGCTTCCAAACGCCCGCACGGAAGATGTGCACGCCTCCGCCTGCCAACTGCCGGGCGCAGCCCAAAACCTGGTCCTCGCTCTCGGCGCTGCACGGACCGGCGATAATCAAGGGATGGTGCGCACTGATTGGGACCAAATCGTCAAGCATAAATCACAAAACGCTGAATGTGGACATAAACGCTGAATAATGTAGACATAAGAGACGCAGGTGGACAAAAGAACATAAGCATTATTCCGTTTTGGAAATATCATTGCTTATGTCGTCCACAGCCACGCCATTGCGAGACCCTACTTGTTACTCGCATTCAACACGGTTTTCTTGATGCAAATTTGGCGAATCACACGAATTTCGCATATTTTCATAACAACAAATTAAACAAATTGAACAAATTTCCAACCGTGCCAAGCATTTGTTTCATTTGTTTAATTTGTTGTTTTAATTTGCCTGACGCAATCCAGCTATGGCCCAACTGACTCGGTCATCTGGCCATGACAGGTCATGGCCCTACCGTCGCCGTGTTTTGCCACGCCAACGCGAGGCACTACAACAGTCTTATTAAACTTATGTTCTTATAGTCTAAAAAGAACCACAATCCTCTCAGATACCCAGGTCGGCCACGATGCGGTCGATTTTGGCGTCGGCCCAGAGGTTCTTGGCGTCGTAGTTCTCGGGGGCGTCGAGCTTGTCGTGCACCTCGATGTAGAACTTGATCTTCGGCTCTGTGCCGCTGGGGCGGATGGAGACCTTCGAGCCGTCGGCCGTGTAGTACTGCAGCACATTGCTGGTGGCGGGCATGTCGATCTTGGTCACCTGTCCGGCGGCGAGGTCGTTCTGCTCGAGCGTGAGGAAGTCCTTGACGAGCACCACCGGGCTACCGGCAATCTCCTTGGGCGGGTTCTCGCGGAAGCACTTCATCATGGCCACGATTTCGTCGGCGCCGCTCTTGCCGGGGCGCACCACCGAGATGCCGCGCTCTTTCGAGTAGCCGTAGGTCATGTAAAGCTCGATGAGCATGTCGTTCATCGTCTGTCCGCGGTCCTTGGCCCAGGCGGCGATTTCGCACATGAGCGGAATCGACGACACGGAGTCCTTGTCGCGCACGAAGTCCTCGGGCAGGAAGCCGTAGCTCTCCTCGCCACCGCCCAGATAGCGGGCGCTGGTGCCCTCGAGCTCGCGCATCACCGAAGCAATCCACTTGAAGCCGGTGTAGCAGTCATACATCTTGATGCCCTGAGCCTTGGCGATGCGGGCTATGGTCTCGCTGGTGACGATGGTCTTGACGATGTAGTCGTTGTCGCGGTCGAGGCGGCCCAGCTCGGCGTTGCGGGTGATGAGGTAGTAGTGGAAGATGAGCTGGATCTGGTTGCCGTTCACCAGGTCATATTCACCTTTGTTGTTCTTGAACACCACGCTGATGCGGTCGGCGTCGGGGTCGCTGGCCAGGGCGATGTCGGCCTGCACCTCTTCGGCCTTGGCGATGGCCATCTCCATGGCGCTGCGGTTCTCGGGGTTGGGCGAGTCGACGGTGGGGAAGTCGCCGCTCATCACGTCCTGCTCGGGCACGTGGATGATGTTGTCGAAGCCCCAGCGGTTGATGGAGCGTGGCACGATGTCGCGACCCACGCCGTGGATGGGCGTGTACACAATCTTGAGGTCGTGGTGGCGCTTGTCGACTTCGGGGCTGAGCGAGAGCGTGTGTATCTGCTCGATATACTGGCTGTCGATGTCCTCGCCGATGATTTCGATGAGGTTGGGGTTGCCCTCAAACTTGATTTCGCTCACGTCGCCGATGCGGTTCACGTGGTCGATGATGTTCACGTCGTGGGGCGATACCACCTGCGCGCCGTCGTCCCAGTAGGCCTTGTAGCCGTTATACTCCTTGGGGTTGTGCGAGGCGGTGATGTTCACGCCGCTCTGGCATCCAAGCAGACGGATAGCGTACGACACCTCGGGCGTGGGGCGCGGACCTTCGAACAGATAGACCTTGAAGCCGTTGGCCGAGAAGATGTTGGCCACCGTCTCGGCAAAGAGGCGGCTGTTGTTGCGCACGTCGTGGCCCACCACCACCTTGATTTGGTCGAGGTGGCCGAAGGCCTGCTTCATGTAGTTGGCCAAGCCTTGGGTGGCTGCGCCCACGGTGTAGATGTTCATGCGGTTGCTGCCGGCACCCATGATGCCGCGCAGTCCGCCGGTGCCGAATTCCAGGTCTTTGTAGAAGGCCTCGATGAGTTCGGTCTTGTCGTCGGCCTCGAGCATGGCCCGCACGGCGGCCTGCGTAGCCTCGTCGTAGCCGGCACGCAGCCAGCTCTGCGCCTTGGCTGTGACTTGCTGAATGAGTTGTTGGTCTTGCATAAGTGTATTGATTTTTAATTTTTTGACTATTGTTTCTTGAAGAATTGCTTCATCACCTCGATCATGGCCACATGGTCGGCAGACGAGGCGGTCTCGCGGGCCGAGTGCATGGCCAGCAGCGGGTTGCCCACGTCCACGCCCTCGATGTCGATTTGCCCTGTGAGGATGTTGCCCAGCGTGGAACCGCCAGCCACATCGCTGTGGTTGACAAAGTACTGCACGGGCACCTGGGCCTGATCGCACAGCGAGCGGAAGATGGCGGCCGAGTGGGCGTCGGTCATATACTTGCAGTTGGCGTTGATTTTGATGCACGGCCCGCCGCCGAGCACGGGATGGTTGGTGGGGTCGTACTTTTCGGCGTAGTTGGGATGGAAGGCATGGGCATTGTCGGCCGAGACCATGAACGAGCGGGCAATGGCTCGCGCGAAGTCGTCGAATCGTCCGCCGCCGGCCACGGTGAGACGCAACAGCAGGTTGGCCAGCACGGGCGAACCGGCGCCCTGCTTGGTGCCGCTGCCGGTCTCCTCGTTGTCGAAGATGGCGGCCACACATGTTCAGGTCGTCGAGACGGCCGCAGGAGATGAACTCGTTGTCGAGCCCGAAGAGGCAGGCGCGCTCCGTGTCGTAGAGCATGAGGTCGAAGTCGAGGATGTCGGCTTGGTCGACGTTCAACTCGCTGGCCACCAGGCGCAGCAGCATGCCATCGGCTTCGAGGCGGTCGTTCACCTGGGCGATGATGGGCAGCATGTCCTTCTGCTTCGAGAGGGGGTTGCTTTCGTTCACGGCGCGGTTGAAGTGGATGGCCAGATGCGAAATGCTCATCAGCGGGCGGTCCACCTTGAGCAGCCGCGTTTCGGGGTGCAGGGCGTCGGCGCCACGCAGAATCACGCGCCCGGCTATCGACAGCGGGCGGTCGAACCAGGTGTAGAGAATCGGGCCGCCATACACCTCGGTGTTGAGCTTGACGATGCCGCCTTCGGTGAGCATTTCGGCGCGGGGCTTGATGCGGAAGCAGGGCGAGTCGCTGTGGGCGGCCACAATTTTGAATCCCGCTTCGGCAGGAGGCATTGTGCCTACTTTCACGGCAAACAGCGCCGAGTCGTTCTTGGTGACGAAGAAGCGCTCGCCAGCCTGCCACGTGATGGGCGCATCGAGGTGGCGTTCCACAAAGCCGGCAGCCTTGAGCATGGTTTTCATTGTGTTGACAGCCAGAAAGTTGCAAGGGCTGGCATCCATGAATCGCAACAGCGATTCCACATAGGGGTGGGGCATATCGTTATGGGTTTTAAAGTTATGTTTGGTTAATGAATGATTCGTTTGACCGCAGTCAATTTGCAAAATTACAAAAAAAATCCACTCACGAAAACATGTGTGGAAGTTTTTTTGCATTCAGCGCCGCCATTGTCACTCGAAACGCATGGTGCTGGTGGGCTTGATGGTGGAGATGATGAGCGACGGCCCGATGAGCGTGAGGTAGGAAACGACCAATATCCCCACTGCCAGCAGCACGAGGGCAGCCCAGTCGATGCTGATGGGCACGTAGGACATATAGTAGGCTTCGGGGTCGAGCCTGACGATGTGGAGCCATTTCTGCGCCAGGGCCAGCCCGATGCCAATGATGTAGCCCAGCGCAAGCGCCTTGAGGATGAGTTTCTGCGTGAGCAGGACAAAGATGCGCCGCACCGACGCATTGGTGGCACCAAGCGCTTTGAGCAGGCCAATCATGCGGATGCGCTCGAGCACAATCATCAGCAAGGCCGAGATGAGCGTGAAGCCCGCCACCACCATCATAAGCACCAGAATGATGACCACGTTCATGTCGAGCATGCCCAGCCAGGCGAAGAAGGCCATGTTGTTGTTGCGCGTGTGGGTGACGTAAAACAGCGTGTTGGTGCGCCGCTCGCAGGTGCCGCGGGCCAGGGTGGAGTAGAGGTGGTAGGCGTCGTCGCGCAGGTGGTCCACGTCGCGCAGGTTCAGGCCCACAAAGTTGCCCGTGTCGCCGTTCCAGCCGTTCACCTGCTGCACCAGGGCGATGTTGCCCAGCATGAGCGAGCCGTCGAAGTTCTCGAAGTTGGTGTCGAACACGCCGGCAATGGTCACCTTGCGCACCTTCACCTTCTCGTCGATGAAGTAGGTGAGCACCTTGTCGCCGGCATGGAGCCGCAGCTGGTCGGCCACGAGTTTCGACATGGCAATTTCGTTGATGGCTGTGTCGGCGGGCGTGCGGCCCTCCACGAGATGACTGCCGATATAACTCCAGTCATAGCCGCTGTCCACGCCCCGCAACTGTATGCCCTTGAAGTCGGTGTCGGTCTTCAGAATGGCCGGTTTGTCGGCAATGAGGCTCATGCTGGCCACGCGGGCGGTCATGGCCGAGTCGGCGGCGATGCTCGTGGTGGCCTCCTGGGCGTTGATGGTGGAGTAGTTGTCGTCGATGCCCAGCACGGCGTTCGAGATTTTGATGTGCGGGTCGAGGCTGTAGATTTTGCTGCTGATTTCGTCGCGGAAACCGGTCATCACCGTGATGGAAACAATCATCACCACCACGGCGAGCACAATGCCCGCCAGAGCGATGTTCAAACTCAGCGAACCGCGCTTCGACGACTCGCCAAGCTTCATGCGTTGGGCTATGAATAATTCGTACCTCATGAAAAACTCAGCAAAAGTACACAAAAAAGTACGAACTTTGTCAATTTATTTCGTAATTTTGCATCCGCAAAAAAAGCATGATGGAGATTCTGAAGAATATAATTTTTGTAATTGTCTCTCCCAGAATGGGTTGGGACGATGTCAACCGCTCGAGCATACCCACGGGCCGGTTGCTGTCGTCCACCTTTCTGCCGCTGCTGGCCGTGCTGGCCGTCACCTCGTTTGTGCCCATGCTCTACGACCCGTCGCTCACGCTCGAGGAGTCGCTGCGCAAGGCAATCATCAACTTTTTCAGCTATTTCGTCACCTTCCATCTCACGGCCTACCTGGTGGGAAGCCTGTTTCCCGACATTGTGCCCAGCCGTGGCGCGGCCGACCGTCTGGACGACTACATTATATATAACCTCATCTACTTGATTCTGCTCGAAATCGCCAACAACCTGCTTCCAGTCGAGTTCGCGCCCATCTTCTTCCTGATGTTCTATATGCCTTATATTGCGTATGTTGGCACCGAGTTTTTGGGCGTGGATTCTGAGCGCAAGCTGCGGTTCACACTCGTGGCCGGGGGATTGATGCTTTTCATGCCGCAGGTGATGTCGAAAGTCATGAATGATTATTGGCTAAAACACTAACACACAGAACATTATGGCCTCAAACAGCATCAATATCAAAAACCGTCGCGCAACATTCGACTACGAGATCACCGAGACCTTCACGGCAGGAATCGTGCTCACAGGCACCGAAATCAAGTCGCTGCGCCAGGGCAAAGCCGGGCTCACCGACACTTACTGCCTGGGCATCAACCGCGAGCTGTGGGTCAAGAACATGTACATAGCCGAATATTCCTATGGCTCCTACAACAACCACACCACACACCGCGACCGCAAACTGCTGCTCACGCGCAAGGAAATCAACCGCGTGCTCAAGGCGGCCGAACAGCCGGGCTATTCGGTGATTCCGCTGCGCGTGTTCATCAACGAGCGCGGCCTGGCCAAGATGGTGATCGGCGTGGCTCGAGGCAAGAAGAGCTACGACAAGCGCCAAGCCATCAAGGAGCGCGAAGACAAGCGCAGCATCGACCGCATGTTCAAGCACTGAACAAGCCGCCATAATCTGCACCTCGGAAAAGCACCCACATTTGCCCCATAATCACTATTATGTTAAATTGCGAATGTCTTGTAGACGACATCAGCACCTCGACAACTTCTCCTCTTCTCGCTCAATGCGAAATTTGATATGAGGCCGTTGACGCGTTGTTTAACGATAACTTGACTTTTCGCGGGACACTTGCAAAACACCGTGTCTGTACTTCGGCCTTTTGTCGGCAGAATCAAACAATGAAGGACAACTGATGACAATCAAGGACAATAATTCATAAGTAAATGAAGGCAATACTGCTTTCGGAGGGGGTGCCTTCACTCGCTCTTTTTGGACATCAGGAACTCGAGGGGGGTGTGGAGACGGGAGGCCCAGAATGTTTCGTTGTGGTCGTGACCGTTGAAACTCAGGCTCATATAGCAATCGTCGCCCCACCCTTTGCTCTTGATGATTTCGTCGATACGCTCTTGATACATGCCATAGTCGCCATCGTAGCCCGAAGTGCCGTGGTCCATATACAGGCGGCAAGTGCCTGGCTGCGGCAGGTGCTCGTGCACATAGCTGCGGAGTGCAGCCGCCCAGGGCTCGTGGTCGTCGCCCACCACCGGCAGTTTCTGCATCGACAGGTGCGACGACAAGCACGCGGCCCCTCCGAACACCTGCGGATACTCGCACAGGGCGTAGAGCGAGATGAGACCGCCCATGCTGGAACCCATGATGAAGGTGTGCTCGCGCGTGGTGAGCGGACGGTAGCGTTTGTCGATAAAGGGCTTGAGTTCCTTGACCAGGAAACTCAGATAGTCGTCGCCGTCCATCTTCTGCTGGTCGTCGTTGTCGCGCTCACTCTCAGGCAAATACATCCACACCTTGTTCGGAAAATACTCCTCAAGGCGTTCATCGGTGTTGTTGATGGCCACCACGATGCACGGGTCGATGGCTCCGGCTGCAATCAGGCTGTCGACCACCTCGTCGACGCGCCATTCCTGGTGGTTCCATGTGCTGGAGGCATCGAAGAGCATCTGTCCGTCGTGCATATACAGCACATTGCACGGGTCGCCCGTTTTGTAGCCAGTGGGTGTCCAGACGGCCACGTCGCGCGGAACGATGAATTGCGATTCGAATTGCGGATAACGGTCCAGGTGGCCTTTGCTCACCTGGGCAACTTTTTCCGAGGTTCTACCCCACCACATCCACGCGCCGCCAGCCAGCAGCGCCACGATGGCCAGCACAAGCAAAAGTTTCTTTGCGATATTCATATTCTCTGACAATTAAATGATTCCAAACTTAAGATCTTATCATCAAATAGTTTACACAACCTATCACCAAGTTTTTGTTGATTTGGTTTTCAGCGGGTTCCCGATGGGTTTCCAAATGAAGAGCCTCACCTTGTCGAGCAGTATCGACCCCACAAACACGGCGGCCATCATCATGGCTGCATAGAGGATGAACGTGGCGCGCGATTCGCCCACAAACCACCGCCGGATGGCATCGTCGTAGTAGGTCCACAAGAATGTGCCGCTGTGCGTCAGATAGATGGCAAAGGCACTCACAGCCAACCAATTCACCAGGCGGCTCCGGAGCGAGAATTTGCTGAACATCAGCACAAAATGCACCGCGCCCACAATCACCAGCGGACAGTTGTAGTAGTAGAAGATGCCCCCCAGCCCACCGCCACGCTTGATGACGAACATGACGACGGTGAGCGTCAGCGCCACAGCGAGGTAGATGGCCAGGTCGGCCCAGCGGCTCCACTGCCAGCAGCGGAGCGGGTACAGACGGATGTAGCGAGCCAGCAAATCCAAGCCCATGAACGAAGTGAGCGAATAGCCCGCCTTGAACCATGTGGTAGCCTCCCACATCCACCCAAATATTGAC
>CAMVDK010000034.1 GCA_947166165.1 uncultured Porphyromonadaceae bacterium | reverse complement strand
ACCCTCGACGGCGTGGAGCGCACGCTCACCGACCGCGACCTGATGATCTGCAACGCCGAGGAGCCGATGTGCATCGGCGGCGTGTTTGGCGGACTGGACTCGGGCGTCACCGAGCAGACCACCGACATCTTCCTGGAATCGGCCTACTTCCACCCCACGTGGATTCGCAAAACGGCCCGCCGCTTCGGGCTGAACACCGACGCCTCGTTCCGCTTCGAGCGCGGCATCGACCCCAACGAGACGGTGAGCAACCTCAAGCTCGCCGCCATGCTCGTCAAGGAGTTGGCGGGTGGCGAGATATGCGGCGACATCGTCGACGTGAAGGCGCACGACTTCGCCGGCTTCCCCGTCGAGTTGCGCTACGACTATGTGACTGGCTTGATTGGCAAGCAGATCGACCGCGACACCATCAAGAGCATCGCCACCAGCCTGGAGATGGAAATCACCGCCGAAGACGACGAGAAACTCTGCCTGGTGGTGCCCACCTACCGCGTCGACGTGCAGCGGCCGTGCGATGTGGTGGAGGACATCCTGCGCGTGTACGGCTACAACAATGTGGAGGCACCCAGCGACGTGCGCACCAGTCCGTCGCCGCAGACCATGGTCGACTTTGCCGACCAACTGCAGGAGCACATCAGCAACCACCTCACCGCTGTGGGCTACAACGAGATGATGAACAACTCGCTCACCCCGGCAGCCTACTACACCGACCTCAAGGCCTATCCCGAGGCCAACTGCGTGCACATCATGAACCCGCTCAGCAGCGACCTGAACGTGATGCGGCAGACGCTGCTCTTCGGCGGACTGGAGAGCGTGGCGCGCAACATCAACCACAAGAACCAGAACCTGCGCCTGTATGAGTTCGGCACCGTGTACCACTACGAGCCCGGCGTCGACCAGACCGAGCGTGTGCTCGCCCCCTACACCGAGGGCAAGCATCTGGGCATCTGGCTCACCGGCAACAACCACGACGACGCCTGGGCCGACAAGGTGCGCCGCACCACCGTCTACGACCTCAAAGCCACCCTCGAGAACGTGCTCACCGCCATGGGTCTCGACCTGAACGACCTCGTGCTCGAGCAGACTGCCGACGACACCGTCGACCCCGCCCTGCGCTACGCCTCGCGCGGCGGCAAGACCGTGGCCACGCTGGGTGTGGTCACCGATGAGCTGCTCAAGCGCATGGACGTTGACCAGGAGGTGTTCTACGCCCAGGTAGACTGGAAAGTGGCCTGCAAACTCGCCGCCAAGAAGGACATCAAGTATCACGACCTGCCCAAGACGCTGCCCGTGCGCCGCGACCTGGCGCTGCTCGTCGACCTGTCGGTCACCTACGACGACATCCGCCGCGTGGTGCTGGCCAGCGACCGCAAGCTGCTCCGCGAGGTGAACCTCTTCGACGTCTACGAGAGCAACAAGCTCGAAGCCGGCAAGAAGTCGTATGCCATCAGCATCACCCTGCAGGACGATGTCAAGACCCTGCAAGACAAGCAAATAGACGCCGTGATGCAGAAGGTGATCAAGAACCTCGAGACCCAGCTCGGCGCCAAGCTGCGCTAACCGACTATTTAGACTGGAAGTTATTATGTTTGAAACTAAATACAAACTAAACAAAAATAAACAATGGGAAGAGCATTTGAATATCGCAAAGCAAGGAAGCTGAAACGCTGGGGCAGCATGTCCCGCACGTTCACCAAAATCGGCAAGGAAATCACCATGGCCGTCAAGGCCGGCGGCCCCGACCCCACAGCCAACTCGCGCCTGCGCGCCTTGATGGCCAACGCCAAGGCCGCCAACATGCCTAAGGACACCGTGGAGCGCGCCATCAAGAAGGCCAGCGACAAGGATGCCGGCGACTACAAGGAGGTCATCTACGAGGGATTCGCCCCCCACGGCATCGCCGTGCTCGTCGAAACGGCCACCGACAACACCACCCGCACCGTGGCCAACGTGCGCAACTACTTCAACAAGAAGGGCGGCAACCTGGGCAACTCCGGCACCGTGGGCTTCCTGTTCTCGCACAAGTGCTACTTCCACCTTGAGCCCAAAGAGGGCATCACCCTCGACGACCTCGAGCTCGAGCTCATCGACTGCGGAGCCGAGGACTTCGACATGGACGAGGAGGAAATCATGGTGGGTGGCCCCTTCGAGGCCAATGGTGAAATCCAGAAGTATCTCGAGGACAACGGCTACGAAATCAAGAGCTCGGAGCTGGTCTATGAGCCCGCCGAGTACAAAGAACTCACCGACGAGCAGCGCGCCGACGTAGAGGCCCTCATCGAGGTGCTCGAAGAGGACGACGACGTGCAGAACGTCTACACCAACATGCAGCCCGGAGCCGACGACGAAGAGTGACATCCCGCCGCCGCCCTTTTTAGACTGAAAAGCGATCAAAAACCTTTTTAGACACTATAGGAACATAAGGATAAAATCCGCCTAAAAAACAACAAATGGAACGAATGAGACTGACTGCGCTTCGGCCATTCGTTCCATTCGCTTTATTTAATGCAGCCCATTTCGCTCCGCGCTATACTTATGTTCTTCTTTCTGATATAGTTATGTTCAAATGGTCGAAAAATCCACGTCCTTGTAGTCTAAAAAATAGTCTGTTTGCGAAAAATGATGTAAATTTGCAGACCATTATTTACCACACACTCTCGTTATGCTGACACGAACATACGGCGCTGCGGTGCAGGGCATCGACGCCATCAAGGTAGAAATCGAGGTATCGGTCGACTACGGGGCCGGATTCACCATCGTCGGCCTCCCCGACACCGCCGTCAAGGAAAGCGGCGAGCGGGTGCGCTGCGCCGCGCGCCAGGCGGGCTACGAGTTTCCGATGAAGAGCGTGATGGTGAACATGTCGCCGGCCGACATCAAGAAAGAAGGCTCGGCCTACGACCTTCCGCTGGCCATCGGCATCCTGGCTGGCGACGAGCACATCGCCGCCGACCGCCTCGACCGCTACATGCTCATGGGCGAGCTCTCGCTCGACGGCTCGCTGCGGCCCATCAAGGGCGCGCTGCCCATGGCCATCACCGCCCGCGAGATGCAGCTCGACGGTTTCATCCTGCCGCGCGCCAACGCCCTCGAGGCCGCCGTGGTCAACAACCTGAACATCTACGGCGTCGACAACCTGCAGCAGGTCATCGCCTTTCTCAACGGCGAGGCCGACCTTGAGCCTACCATAGTCGACACCCGCGCCGAGTTCGCCCGGGCGCAGGGGCGCTTCGACCTCGACTTCGCCGAGGTCAAAGGGCAGGAGCAGGTCAAGCGCGCCTTCGAGGTGGCCTGCGCCGGCGGGCACAACATCCTGCTCGTGGGCAGCCCCGGCTCCGGCAAGTCGATGATGGCCAAGCGTCTGCCCAGCATCCTGCCGCCGCTCAGCCTGAGCGAAGCCCTCGAGACCACCAAAATCCACAGCGTGGCCGGCAAGCTACCCGGAGGCACCACGCTGCTCACCACGCGCCCCTTCCGCGCCCCGCACCACACCATCTCGCCCGTGGCCCTGGTGGGTGGCGGCAGCTTCCCCACGCCGGGCGAAATCTCGTTGGCGCATAACGGAGTCCTTTTTCTTGACGAATTGCCGGAGTTCCCACGCACCGTGCTCGAGGTGATGCGGCAGCCGCTCGAGGACCGCGTGATTTCGATCTCCCGGGCGCGCTATGCCACCGAGTATCCCGCCTCGTTCATGCTCGTGGCGAGTATGAACCCGTGCCCGTGCGGCTACTACGGCCATTCCAAGAAGCCCTGCGTGTGCAACGAATACCAGCGTGCGCACTATATGAGCAAAATCAGCTGCCCGATGCTCGACCGCATCGACCTGCAGGTGGAGGTGCAGCCCGTCGACTTCGACCAACTGTTGTGCAAGCCGAGCGCAATCCCAAATTCGTTTGAGGATTGCCGAGGCGCAGCCAACAGAAGCCGTAGGCAGATGTCGAGCAAGGCCCCCGGCGAGCCGTCGAGCGCCATCCGTGCCCGCGTGGTGGCCGCCCGCGAGATACAGACGGAGCGTTTCAAGAACGTGCGCGGCGTGTACTGCAACGCCCAGATGACCCCCTCGCTGCTCCATCAGTACGCCGAGCCCGACGCTGCCGGCCTCGAGAAACTCCGCGACGCCATGGAGCGCCTCAACATGAGCGCCCGCGCCTACGACCGCATCCTCAAGGTGGCCCGCACCATCGCCGACCTCGAAGCCGCCCCCACCGTCCAGCAGCACCACATCAACGAAGCCATCGCCTACCGCAACCTCGATAGGAGTAATTACTTTAACTTGTAGTAGGTTTGATTATAGATAAAACGGCAAAAATAATGAATCTTTGCATTTTTAATTTAATCTTCATATATGCGCTATTTTCTTAAGTTTTTATTGATTATTGGCATTTTGTCGATTATTTTTGCAGCTGTCTATTTGTTTACAACCAATATTAATTATTTCGTTGTTAGTCTATTACTTTTTGGGCTAATAATACTAATTTGTCATTATCTTATAAAAAGTACAGCAAGAGATATATATAACAGAGAATATCTAAGCCTTAAAGAAACAATAGAATCGAACAAAGATAGGGAATTGCAAAAAAAACAAGAACAATTTATTTCTCAAAAAGAATCCGAGTTTAGAAAAAAGGAAATAGAATTTAATAATAAATGTGAAGCCGAGCGTAGAAAGAAAGAATTTGATTTGCGACTCAAGGATATGCAACTCACAAAAAAATTTGAACAAAAAGAAGCTGAATTAAAGGAGGAAATTAATAAAGAAAGAAAGGCGATTGAAGAAATTAGCACTAGGACAGACCAGCGAATAGATAACACTTCGAAAGTAATAAAGAGTTCTTTTCCTTTTATTCTTTCTTCTTCATTGGTTGCTGATATGAATACCTTTATATATGACCAAGCAGCAAAATTTCTAGTTGAAAAATCTCATCCTGCCTACAAAGCAGCTGATATTGTAAAAGAATTAAAAGACGTGGCTAAAACTCAAATTTTTGAAAGCAAACAAATACAATATAGACTTGAAACTTTATTGGGTATTTTTCCAGAATTATCAAGCTATTTAGATGAAGATGAAGCCACAATCTCTCTTTCAAAATATGAATCGATTGATGAATTTCAAGAAGAATACGACAGGGCTAAAGATTATCTTAGCAGGGAAGAATATGAGAGTTTGGGTGTTGACGAAAGAAACCAGCTTGCATTAGATCGCTATCACAATAGTCCTAAGTCTCCCTGGAGAATAGGGGTTGAATATGAACAATACATTGAATACTTGCTTCAACAAAAAGGATATTCAACAATACCATTCGGTAGTCAGATGGGGATTAATGATTTAGGACGAGATATAATAGCAAAGAACATAGAAAATGGTCAATATGTCACTTATATAATACAGTGTAAAAACTGGTCAAGAAAAAAAAGAAAAGAAATTCACGAAAATGTAGTTTGCCAAATTTATGGAACTGCTTTAGAATATGAGCTTTCTCAGAATAGTTTTGAAAAAGTAGTTCCTGTAATAGTGTCTACTGTACCACTCTCAACAATGGCACAAAAGTTTGCTGACAAACTAGGAGTTAAGATTTACGTAATAGCCGCTGGTAAACCGCCATTGATAAAATGCAATATAAATAGTGCTGGTGAGAAGATATATCACCTACCCTTTGATCAGCAATATTATCGAACAGAAATTAAAAATGCTGGAGAATGTTGTGTGTTTACTGTAAAGGAGGCTACTGAAAAGGGATTTAGAAGAGCAAAAAAATATTATGGCCTTTAATAGTTATAACCACATTGATATTCAGTCAATAAAAGAAACTTTCATCCCACCACATAATCGTATACTTGCGCGGTTGCCCTAGTCGGAGGCGGATCTTTCCCCACGCCGGGCGAGATTTCATTGGCACATAACGGAGTCCTTTTTCTTGACGAATTGCCGGAGTTCCCGAGGGCGGTGCTCGAGGTGATGCGGCAGCCGCTTGAGGACCGCGTGATATCGATTTCGCGAGCCCGCTACGCCACCGAGTACCCCGCCTCGTTCATGCTCGTGGCGAGTATGAACCCGTGCCCGTGCGGCTACTACGGCCATTCCAAGAAGCCCTGCGTGTGCAACGAATACCAGCGTGCGCACTATATGAGCAAAATCAGCTGCCCGATGCTCGACCGCATCGACCTGCAGGTGGAGGTGCAGCCCGTCGACTTCGACCAACTGTTGTGCAAGCCGAGCGCAATCCCAAATTCGTTTGAGGATTGCCGAGGCGCAGCCAACAGAAGCCGTAGGCAGATGTCGAGCAAGGCCCCCGGCGAGCCGTCGAGCGCCATCCGTGCCCGCGTGGTGGCCGCCCGCGAGATACAGACGGAGCGTTTCAAGAACGTGCGCGGCGTGTACTGCAACGCCCAGATGACCCCCTCGCTGCTCCATCAGTACGCCGAGCCCGACGCTGCCGGCCTCGAGAAACTCCGCGACGCCATGGAGCGCCTCAACATGAGCGCCCGCGCCTACGACCGCATCCTCAAGGTGGCCCGCACCATCGCCGACCTCGAAGCCGCCCCCACCGTCCAGCAGCACCACATCATGGAAGCCATCGCCTACCGCAACCTCGACCGCAGCGGCTACCTCAGCCCGGAATCATTTCCATTATCCACTTAAGTTGTCTTTATTCCGCTAAATGGCGGGTGTTTGGGATGGGTTTAGCGGAACAAACTTGATTTTATTCCAATTTTAACAGTTTGTTGTTGGTCTGTTCTTTTGTTTATTAGTAACTTTGCGCCACAATTTTGAAAGCAACGAGTATGTGCACGATTATCGGCAGAAAACAAGAAATTGCAGAGCTTAACCGTCGCTATGAGAGCGGTCGGGCTGAGTTTATCGCAGTGTACGGTCGTCGTCGCGTGGGCAAGACGTTTCTCATCAATGAGGTGCTGCGCGATGGGATGGTGTTTCGTCATACCGGCTTGTCGCCCTATGACCGCAAACGCAAGGTCAGCCTGAAGGATCAGTTGCAGAATTTCTATTTCTCGCTCATGCGTCACGGCATGGAGGGAGTGCCTATGCCAAAGTCCTGGATGGAGGCGTTCTTCATGTTAGAGCAGCTGCTCGAACGCCTCGACAACGGAACACGCCAGGTGGTCTTTATCGACGAGCTTCCGTGGATGGACACCCCACGCTCCGGATTCCTCACTGCTCTTGAGGCTTTTTGGAACGGATGGGGAAGCAGCCGCCACAATCTCTGCTTCGTGGTCTGCGGCTCTGCCACATCGTGGATGCTCGACAACCTCATCAATAACAAAGGTGGGCTTTATGGGCGACTGACCAGCGAAATGAAACTGTCGCCGTTCACGCTTTTGGAGTGCGAGCAATTCCTTGAGAGCCGCCAGATCGACCTGTCGCGCTACAACATCATTCAGGCATATATGATACTGGGCGGCATACCCTTCTATCTCGACTGCTTCAACCCCTCACTCAGTCTGGCTCAAAACATCGACACTCTATTCTTTAATCCGAAGGCCAAACTGGGAGATGAGTTTGAGCGGCTGTTCGCATCTATATTCGACAACGCTGCAGCATGTATGTCAATTATCCGTTTTCTGGCCAGGCGTCATGCTGGTTTCACCCGCGACGAGATTGCCCGGCACACAGGCATCAGTCCCAACGGAGACTTCACAAAGATGCTGAAAGCTCTCATCGCCAGCGATTTCATCACCAAGTACCAGCCTTGGGGCATGCAACAAAGCCCCGATTATTATAAACTGTCGGACTGTTTTTGCTGGTTCTGGCTGCATTTTAAGGAAGAGAAGACCATCAAAGAACGCGATTACTGGTTGAACCACATGAAGGAGAATGAGATAGCATCATGGCGCGGCGTCGCTTTTGAGGAAGTCTGCCTTCAGCACATCCAGCAGATCAAGCTGGCATTGCAGATAGCCGGTGTGTCGTCGCAAGAGTCATCGCTCGTCGTAAGAGGAGATAGCGATGCGGATGGCATGCAGATCGATCTGCTCATTGACCGTGCCGACGATGTGGTGAACGTATGCGAGATGAAATTTACCAAATCAGACTATTGCATCTCCAAAGCATACGCCGAAAAGCTGGAAAAGCGCATAGCTGCTCTGGAAAGCATTCAACCGAATAAAAAATACTGGTTGACGTTTGTGACGGTCAATCCCCTTCAGCCGAATGCCCATTCCGATATAGTCAAGTCGGTGGTCACAGCCAACGAGTTGTTCGCATAGTCTTGTCTTTTTCTGTCGCAAAACAGGCATCACACACTGCCCGCGCCTTCGACCGCATCCTCAAGGTGGCCCGCACCATCGCCGACCTCGAAGCCGCCCCCACCGTCCAGCAGCACCACATCATGGAAGCCATCGCCTACCGCAACCTCGACCGCAGCGGCTACCTCAGCCCGGAATCATTTCCATTATCCACTTAAGTTGTCTTTATTCCGCTAAATGGCGGGTGTTTGGGATGGGTTTAGCGGAATAAACTTGATTTTATTCCAATTTTAACAGTTCGTTGTTGGTTTGTTCTTGTAACTATGCGCCACAGTTTTGAAACTGCGGTTTTGTCGAAAATTGGGCTTTGGTGCGTTTTTGTGGCCTGGGATGGGCGCGGTGACGGAATTTTTTTGTACCTTTGCCCTTTAATAGCGTCGCAGGCTGTGTGCGGCGGCGTGGCGGTGGCTGGGGCTCGGGGCCGGTGGCGACCTGGCCGCCAGCTGGCGGCACGCTGGTTGCAGCCTGCTGAAACATGATGATGACAGCACGATGACGAAAGCGATACGAAACAATATTCCCAACGGCGTGACGTGCCTCAACCTGCTGTGCGGCACGCTGGCGGTGGTGGCGGCCTTCGGCTGCCATGAGGTCACTTTGTGGGGGCTGAAGGGTTACCAATTGGCCTTTGTGTTGATAGCATTAGGAGCGCTGGCCGATTTTGCCGACGGTCTGGTGGCGCGCGCGCTGCATGCCGTGAGCGGCATAGGCCGCGAGCTGGACTCGCTCAGCGACTTGGTGACCTTCGGGCTGGCGCCGGCCATGGTGGTCTACAACCTGATGCAGACGGCCTATCCCGGCAGCTGGGCCAACCTGCTGACGATGCTCATCCCGGTGTTCGGCGCGCTGCGTCTGGCGCGCTTCAACGTGAGCGAGGACCAGGCCACCACCTTCACCGGCCTGCCCATTCCGGCCAACGCCATCTTCTGGATTGGCGCTGCCGAGTGGCTGGCCACTCATCCCGCCACGCCGCAGTGGGTGGTGCTGGCCTGCGTGGTGGCGCTCTCGGGGCTGATGGTGTGCAACCTGCGCATGTTCTCGCTCAAGATGCACGGATTCGGCCTGCGCGAGAGTTGGGCACAGTTTTTGCTCTTGGGTTGTTCGGTGGCGCTTGTGGCCCTGCTCGGCCTGCCCGGGCTGGCGGCAGCCATCGCGCTCTATGTGGCGCTGGCCATTGTCAAGCGCGAGCCTTAGCGACCGCAGTGATTGATTAAACGAACGAAAACCGTGTGACTATGTTCAAACTACTGGTGCTCATCATATTGTTCATCGTGCTGTTTCCCATCGTGAAGATGTGGATGCTCATGCGGCGCACCCGCAAGCAAATGCAGCAGGCCTTCGAGCAGGCTGCCCGCGAGCAGCAACGCGGCTCGGCAGAGCCGGCTGCCGCCCGCCGGAGCCGCCCGGTGGCCGACGAGGTGGGCGAGTATGCCGACTTCGAGGAGGTACATGGCGCCCCGCGCGAGCCGCAGACAGCCGAGGCGGCCCAACCGGCCTATTCGGAAGAACAGCAGGTGGTGGATGCCGAGTTCGAGGACCTGTGAATGCCTCGGGAACTGGAAGAGCGATGATTGACGATAGAAGACACATGAAAAATCGTAAGAGATGAAAAAGATAATATTTGTGGTTTTAATTACGGCCGTGGTGGCCGTGATGGCTGGCACGATGCTTTCGTGCCATCGGTCCACGCCGCTCGAGAAGGCCATCCGCCAGGCGCTGGTGCAGCAAGACACCACCCAGGCGCGCTTCGACTCGCTGTGCAGCATCGTGGCCAGCGAGCCCGACCGTTACAAGGAGCTGCTCACCGACGCCGGCGAGCCCGACGCCCTGGTGCTGGCCAAGCTCATCGACGAGATTGGCTCCACGCTGCGGCCGCCCGTGCGCTGGGACGTGGCCCGCTACGCCGTCAAGCAGCTCTCGCTCACCATCTACTTTGAGCGCAGCGGCTCGATGGTGCCCTACGACGCCCCCGGCGGGCGCGGACAGCTCAAGAAGGCGGTGAACGACCTGATCAACTTTTTCCCCACCGGCGACAAGGCGGGCATCAAAATCGTGAACGACGCCATCTACCCCTACAGCGGCTCCATCGACGACTTCCTGCAGGACCGCAACATCTATGCCAGCACCCAGGGTGTGGGCAATGCCTCGTATACCGATTTCCAGAAGATTTTCAACGAAATCCTGCGCGTGCAGCAGCCTGGCAACGTGAGCGTGCTGGTGTCGGACCTGATCTACTCGCCGGCCGACACGCGCGACGTGAGCCTGGAGAAAATCTTCAACGAGGAGAACAGCCTGGCCACACGCATCTTCAAGCAATACAAGGGCAAGTCGATTGTGGTGCATCAGCTCATGGGCGACTACCGTGGCAAGTATTACCCCTACAACGGCAAGCCGTTCAACTACTCTGGCCAGCGGCCGTTCTATTTGGTGGTGATTGCCGACAGCCGCGTGATAGACAGCATGGCCGCCGATGCCGCCTTCGCGCAGTTCATGCGCCCGGCGGGGGCGGTGAACAGCTACCGCTTCAACCAGGCCGAGCAGGGCGTGGACTGCTGCGTGCTGCCCGACTGGAAGGACAACAGCGGCCGCTTCCGCGTTGACCACCACGACCCGCTGCGCCTGACCAAGTGCCAGGGCGACCGGACCACCGACGTGCTCTGCTTCAGCGTGGCCGCGCGGCTCGACGGGCTGCAGAAGGACGCCCGCTTCCTGGCCGACGCCGCCAACTATCACCTGCGCTCGATGAGCGGCTTCACGCTCAAGGTGACACCCATCACCACCGACATGTTCACCGGCAACAACAAGTCCTACCTCGAGGGCAAGACCCACCTGCTCACCTTCGCCGGCAAGATGCAGAACGCGCGCGAGGAGGTGACCGTGAGCCTGACGAACGACTTCCCGGCATGGATCGAGCGCTCGTCGGCCACCACCGATGTCAACCCCTCGGCCGCCGACTTTGCCACCACCACGCTGGGCCTGAAGGAGTTTCTCGGCGGCATAGCCAGCGCCTTTGGCTCCGGTGGCAGCTACACCACCATCACCGTCAAACTCGAGCGCTGACCGGGCGGGAACACATTTTTTTGGATCACTCACCTCATCCACACTGAAATATGAAACAGCAACACTTGATTTACTTGATTCTGGGCATAGCCGCCACGGCCTTGTTTGTGCTCTTTGGCGAATGGTGCTATGAGCTGCACTACGTGAACGGCTTCAGCGATGATATGCACAACTATGAGCTGAACACGACGGTGTCGGTCATCACCGCCCTGGTGCCGTGGGCCGCCGCCGGCATCTACTACTACGCCATCAACTCGGTGCGCTTCGACCGCTGGTACCACTGGCTGGTGGTGCTCGCACTGGTGATGCTCATCACGCCGGTGGCGGGCTATATGGTCACCGACAGCGTGATGGCCGACAACGGCAAGAGCTATGTGGCCGAGTCGGTCACCTTCGAGCTGCTGAACATGCTCTGGGCGGCGGTGCTCTTTGTGGTGGCCTCGTTCTCGATGCGCTGGTGGAGCTCCAACTGCCGCCACACGCCCATACCGCAGTGACCGGGAGGCCGCAATCACACGTTTTCCACATCACTATAAATCATATCTGAATCCTTCCTTATCCCAATTTTTGACATATGCGTCTATTCCTACTCGCCATTGGTGGCACCGGCTCGCGCGTGCTCAAGTCGCTGCTCATGCTCTCGGCGGCCGGTGTGCGGCCCGTCGACGACAACGGCCGTCCGATTCCGAACCTCGAAATCGTGCCCATGATCATCGACCCGCACAAGAGCAACGAAGACCTCAAGCGCACCGAGGCCCTGCTGACCAACTACCGCATGATCCGCACCAAGCTCTACGGCAACCAGACCGATGTGGACGGCTTCTTTGCCAACCGCATCGTCACCCTGCGCGAAATCATGAGCGACAGCACCATACAAATCACCGACACGTTCATCTTCAACCTCAATGCCGTGGAGCATGCCAAATTCCGCGACTTTATCGGCTACGACACCATGAACGAGGCCAACCAGGCGCTCACGTCGCTGCTCTTTGCCGACTATCAGCTCGAGAACAAGATGAACATTGGCTTTGTGGGCTCGCCCAACATCGGCAGCGTGGCGCTGAACGAAATCAAGGACAGCAACGAGTTCAAGGCCCTGGCCAACGTCTTCCAGCAGGGCGACCGCATCTTCTTCGTCAGCTCCATATTCGGCGGCACGGGCGCGGCGGGATTCCCCATCCTGGTGAAAAACATCCGCCAGGCCAAGAACCTGGACATCAACAACCGCGACGTGCTCATGCGCGCCCCCATCGGCGGCGTGACGGTGCTGCCCTACTTCAACCTTGAGCACAACGAAGACCACCGCATCGACAAGGCCGACTTCATCGTCAAGACGCAGAGCGCGCTCTACTACTACAAGGAGACGCTCACCAGCCAGAACGACAGCGAGCTCAACGCCATCTTCTACGTTGGCGACCAGGAGGTGTCCAAGCCCTATGCCTACGACCCCGGCGAGCACGGGCAGCGCAACAAGGCCCACCTCGTGGAGCTGGTCAGCGCGCTGGCCCCCCTGCGCTTTGCCGGCATCGCCGACAACCGCCTCACCGACCCCGACGGCAACCCGCTCAAGACCCTTGCCTTCGAATTCGCCCTTGAGAAGGACGAGCGCAACGTGGACTTCCTCACCTTCGGGGCCAGCACGCGCAGCGTGATCTATGAGCCCATGGTCAAGTTCCACCTGCTCTTCCTCTACCTGCAGACCGGCTTCAAGTCCATGATCGGGCAAGGATTCACCGAAGACGCCCCCAAAATCACGAGCGACTTCGTCACCTCGCAGTTCTACCGCACGCTCACCGAGCAATTCATGCGCGCCTATGCCGACTGGCTCACCGAGATGTTCGACAACAACCGCAGCGTGCAGCTCTTCACCGTGGGCGAGCGCGACATGAACCGCGCCATTCACGGCGTGAACACCCGCAAGGGCAAATTAGGTTTCGGACACAGGGTGGTCGACAACAACGCCTTCAAGAGCGAGATGAACCGCTTGAGCCGCGACAGCAACAGCTACAGCGCCCGCACCGTGGAGTTCAAGCTGCTCGACCTCTTCAACCGCGCCGCCACCAATCTGGTGCGCGACCGCTACGAGAACATCAACTGACGGCCCACCACACACACCATAATCACTCAAGAAGACGAAGAACAACCATGAGCAATATCCTCTCCTATAACAACAAGACGTCGCGCAACGGCAACGACGACTGGATAGGCATCGACCCCTACAGCGACGACGAGATCAAGCAAATCAAAGACCCCGACGGCGGCCTGTCGCGCAATCCGCGCACGGCCATCCCCAGCCCCTTTGCGCAGCTCGACCTGGTGAAGAATGCCTTTGCCGCGCTGAGCAACCCCCGCCTGAGCGGTGCGGCGATGAACGTGCGCCTGGTGTCGAATGCCCTCGACGTGGCGCAGCTCCTGTTCGACTTCGAGAACCACAAGGACTACGTGCGCATCGTCAGGTGGAACCGCGACGAGCAGCTCGACCAGCTGCTCCATAGCCCCAGTCATCGCCTCTATGGCGAGACACTCAAGCTCTTCCTGGGCGCCGACAAGGTGTACAACTTCGACGACCTGCACGACTGGTACATCCTGCTGTGCGGCAGCCAGGTGATTGGCGGCACCTCGCCGGCCTCGCTCGTCATGGCCGCACCGGTGAGCGCGCCCGTCGAGGCCGTCAAGGTGGAGCAGGGCGTGGCCCTGTTCTCCACCGACCGCCACCTCTGGCAGCGCGACGAGGAGTTTGTCTTCTACCTGTTCCTGCTCTTCAACGCCTACCCCGTGCTGCGCCACAAGGTGGGGAAGGTGTACAGCTACATGACGGCCAACCTGCCCTACATCGAGCGCGAGCGTCCCGACCTCTACCGGCGCATCATGCAGGTGATTCCCAACCCGCTGGCCCTCGACGAGGAGCGGGCCTCGGTGGTGCGCGACACCCTCGAGCATGCCTACGACCCCTTCGACGGCGCCACCGACGTGAGCGTGCTCGGCGCGCGCTTCTTCCACAAGCGCGCCACCGACATCCGCACCTGCGCCGCCGACAGCGACTTTGTCATCCAGCCCTCCATGCCCCAGGCCCCCGGCAAGGTCATGCCCCTGCTGCTGCGCACCGGCTTCAACGGCAGCGTGGACCACTACCCCTACATCGACAAGGAGGGGGACAGCGCCACCGAGGTGCTGGCAGGCACCGTGCCCATCGACCAGCGCAAGCTGCCCGACACCAGCATCCAGTACCCCTTCATCACCACCTCCGACCTGCTCAGCGAGAACATCATCCGGTTGAGCAACGCCATCGACGCCGACCACTTCTTCGACGGCAACCTGCGCAGCAAGGACATGCAGCCCAGCCGGGGCTACCTGCTGCCGCTCAAGCCCGAATTCTTCCGCTGGTTCCACGCCGACGACCTCAAGGGCCATGTGGCCGGACGCAACATGGTCGACATCGACGAGGGCGCCGACGGCAGCGTGACCGTCACGCTGCGCATCCCCGTCAAGAAGCGCTTCATCGAGCTCACCCGCCGCTATGTGCACACCACCGACTACATCTGGGCCTTCGACGAGCGCCGCGGCACGGGGCGCGTGGTGGACGCCATCATGAGCGCCGCCGTGTTCCCCTTTGTGCGCACCGGCCGCGCCGACGACTACACCGTGCAGCTGTTCACCATGCTGGGCGACGGCAGCGCCAGTCTGCGCTTCCTGCGCGACGGCGCCGACGACTTGCAGGTGGGCGTGACCCACAAGCGGCGTGCGCACACGGTCTACACCACCGAGTATTACGACATCAACGGCACCTGGGACTACGCCGAGGCCACCGTCAACAGCGACCTGGGCACCTTTGCCGGCATCATACTGCCCATGTGGCAGCCCTATGCCCCGTCGGCCAAGGAACTGATTTTTGCCGTCGACTTCGGCACGTCGAACACCCACGTGGAGTGGGCCGAGCGCGGCCAGACCAGCGAGCCGCTGCGCTTTGCCCACGGCTCGCGGCAAGTGCTGGTGGCCTCGCTGCTGCGCGCCGGCGGGCTCGACATCGCCGAGCAGCTGCAGCGCATCGAGTTCCTGCCGCGCGACATCGACGACATCTACGGCTTCCCGCTGCGCTCGGCACTGGCCAGCAACACCGGCAGCGATGGCGGACGGAGGCTGTTCCACGACGTGAACATCCCCTTCCTCTACGAGCGCAAGTTCTTCGACGGCTATGAGGTGACCACCGGCCTCAAGTGGCTCGGCGACACCACGCTGGCCAAGGAATTCCTGCGCGAGCTCACCCTGCTCATCAAGGCCAAGGTGCTGCTCGAGAACGCCGACCTGCAGCGCGTCTACGTGGTGTACTTCTACCCCGTGAGCATGGGCGGCTACGACCGCCGCCAGCTCAACGACACCTGGCAGGAACTCTTCAGGACCTACATCGGCGGCGACGCCGACCACCTGCAGGCCTATCCCGAGTCGGTGGCCCCCGCCTTTTACTACAAGGGCGCCGACGTCACCGGGTCGAGCTACGTGTCGATCGACATCGGCGGCGGCACCAGCGACACGGTCATCTACCAGCCCACGCCCGACGGCATGCGCAGCGAGCCGGTGGCCATCTCGTCGTTCCGCTTTGCCGGCAACGCCATCTTCGGCGACGCCTTCGGCGAGCGCGACGCCGACACCAACCTGCTGCTGCAGCACTACACGCGCTACTTCGCCCAGCTCATCGAGAACGACCGCTCGGCAGGCATCACCTACCTGACCAGCATCATGAACGACATCATGCGCGGCAAGCGCAGCGAGGACATCAACGCCTTCCTGTTCTCAATCGAGAACGTGGAAGAGCTGCGGCATCTGCGCGAGATTGACCGCAACCTATACAGCTACAACCAGCTCCTGCGCAACGACGGACAGCGGAAACTGGTGTTCATGTACTTCTACTCGGCCATCATCTACTACATCGCCCGCGCCATGCAGGCCCGCCACATGGTGATGCCCAAGCAGGTCTACTTCAGCGGCACCGGGTCGAAGATCCTGAACATTGTGGGCAGCCTGAGCCAGGTCACCGAGCTGACGCAGACCATCATCGAGCGCGTGTTCGGACAGCGCGACACCGAGCGCTTCGAAATCAAAATCGAGACCGAATGCCCCAAGCAAATCACCTGCCGTGGCGGCATCCGCCTCGAGAACCAGCGCATCGACCACCAGGCCGACACCACCAGCTTCGACTCGAGGCGCGTCAACGAGATGAAGTACTGCTACTCGATGCTCGACGGTGTGCAGCAGCTCACCTTCGCCGACGTCAACGACCCCGAACGCCGCAGCCAGCTCGTGGACCAGGTCAAGGCGTTCAACCAGTTCTTCATCGGCCTGTGCGACAAGGTGGTGAAAGACGAGTTCGGCATCGATGGCGGCGTGTTCACGCTCTTCTGCCGCGTGCTCGACGACGACGTGCCCAACTATCTGATTGCCGGCATCAACGCCTTCCTGCAAGGGCGCTATGAGCCGGGCGACGTGGTGGAAGACGTGCCTTTCTTCTATCCCATTGTGGGCATCATCCGCTACAACCTGCTCAAGAACCTCACCAACGAGGTCATCAGCGCCATGCGCTGACGCCGCCACTGGCTGGCAGAAGGCACTAGCGGCACTGAGGCGCACCCCGGCTTGTCTGAGTTTTTCAGTGGTTTGTACCTAAAATTCTTGAGTCACCGTTTTGGGCTTA